>NZ_CAKOBX010000001.1:0-295335 GCF_932750685.1 Limosilactobacillus urinaemulieris
GCCGTTACCTTACCAACTAGCTAATGCACCGCGGGCCCATCCTGAAGTGATAGCCGAAACCATCTTTGAAACGAAAACCATGTGGTTTTCGTTGTTATGCGGTATTAGCACCTGTTTCCAGATGTTATCCCCCGCTTCAGGGCAGGTTGCCCACGTGTTACTCACCCGTCCGCCGCTCACTGGGAATCCAACGTCAATTCAGTGCAAGCACGTCATATCAGTTGGGCCAGTGCGCTCGACTTGCATGTATTAGGCACACCGCCGGCGTTCATCCTGAGCCAGGATCAAACTCTCATATAAAATATAAGAACTTGAATAGCTCTAATTCAAATTAATTAAGCGAATTGACTTCGCAAATGTTTTGCTTCAAATCATTATGATTGAAGACCCTACACATTTGATTCGTCGAAACTTTGTTCAGTTTTCAAAGGTCTACCTTAGTCAGTGATAAGCGCTGACTAACAAATTTATTATATCAGATGCTGTCTTGAATGTCAACAACTATTTTTAACATTTTAATTAGCTGTTAATCTTTTTAACAAGCAGCTTTTATAATATATCATGTTGTCTCGTTTAAGTCAACAACTAATTTCAATCAATATTTGATAGAAATCATTGCCTCACAGACAACGTTAATTACTATACCTTGTTCTTAATACTATGTCAACAGAAATTCTAAAAAATGTTTTACTATCCCGTTTTAGTCATTATTAAGCTTTGGCAAAGCCTTTAAATTGCACTTCACAAAGTTAACGACGGTTGATAAACTTACTAGGTATTGTGAATTTTTAAAAGGAGCTAGTCAATGATTTCAACATTAATTGATTTTGTTTTACATATTGATACTCACCTTATTCAGATCGTAAATAATTTTGGTGATTCTACCTACCTGATTCTCTTTGCGATCATCTTTATTGAAACTGGTGCAGTGATTCTTCCATTTCTCCCTGGTGACTCACTACTATTTGCAGCAACTGCTCTAGCAGCTAACGCACAATATCACCTTAATATTTGGATATTTGTTTTTGTTTTCCTTGTTGCTTGTCTTCTTGGTGATTCACTAAACTTCTACATTGGTCACCGAATTGGTAAAGGACTGTCTAACCATTCATTGTTTGGGAAGTTAATCGATAAAGATAGTCTTACGAAAGCTGAACAGTTCTTTGAAAAGCACGGAGCTCCGGCAATTATTCTTGCCCGCTATATGCCAATAATTAGAACATTTGCTCCATTTGCAGCAGCTGGTTCTGGATTCCCTTATCGGAAATTTATTCGTTACAGCATCATTGGCTGTCTTTCATGGGTAACTGTTTGCTGTGCAGCTGGTTACTTTTTTGGCAATCTTCCATTCGTTCAGGAACACTTCTCGGTAATTATTATTGCCATCATTGTTGTTACACTAATACCAGCAGTGGTCAGCTACCTAAAATCTAAATTTACCGCTAAATAATTTTTGCCGATTATAAAATCGCAAACACCTAAGAAGCACAATAGTAATTGCCAACCAAATGCCAAATAGTTTCAAAAAGAAAATTGGCGGCATCCCAATAATGATTGGGTCAGTCTCCGGATTAAAGATCCACTTATTATCACTAAATAATAAGTGATGGAACAAAATAAACGTTCTTTCAAAGTCAATTGCCGTTAACCCGCTAATTATTAATAATCCAAGACATAGATAATCAATAAGCGAAACCAACATTATCAGCTGGCTTCGCTTTTTTTCATGTTTGATTTTGCTAATAACTATTCCCCAACTAGCAAGGCATAGTCCTTCATTAACTATCAAGAAGCACCGTACCATTGAAAAATGCTCGATTGCATTATTACTAATTGGTAAATAACGAAAGGTTAATTGATTAACTATTGGGAACTGGAGGTAGGTTAACAGACGACGATAATCACTTATAATTTCTCCCCAGGTTATCCCGTTAACGGTAAACGGATGCAATAAACTAATCGAAATGTTTGTCGTAATAATTACTGCAATAGAAGCCGCTGCAAGAAAGTATACTAAAACCTCCAGGAGGCTCTTAAAGCCTATTTTCATCGCTCGACCTGCCAATCATCCAAACTATCAACCTGATGAGTCGGTTGAATGACTTTCTTACTGACTTCTGATTTTGTAGATAATCCTGAATATACTAACAAACTATCAATTCCAAAATTAATTGCCGCTTTAATATCCGTATTGTAGTTATCGCCAACCATCACAACCTGCTCTTTATTAAGGCCACTTTTTTTCAGTGCCATCGCCATTATAATTTTTTCCGGTTTACCAATCATGATTGGTTGCTTCTGGGTTGCATATTCTACTAATTTCACTAAGGAACCTGCCCCAGGAACCATCCCTCGCTGATTTGGCAAATTACTATCCGAGTTGGTTCCAACAAACGTTGCTCCTGCCCGAATTAGTAAAACGGCAGTTGCCAGCTTGTCATAGGTTACCTTTGAGTCTAATCCCACAACTACATAGTCTGGTGATACATCCGTAATAGTAAAGTGACGATTAATGAGTGCATTTCGTAGGCCACTTTCACCAACTACGTAAACCCGACGTTTCTCTCCCGCAATTTGATCTAAATAATCAGCAGTCGCGAGAGCAGATGTATAAACGTTATTGCTGTTCACATGAATGCCGTGGTTAGTGGTTAAGTTATCAGCGACGAATTCTGGTGACCTCGTACTGTTATTGGTTACAAATAGAATTTGCTTCCCTGCCTCTTGAAGACGCTTAATAAATCTTGCCGCAGCCGGGATTCTCTTAGTCCCTTTATACATTGTCCCATCAAGATCGATAAAATATCCCTGATAATTATTTTTCATTTTGATTCCTCTTTACCCGTTGATGGATAATAAATTTTTGTTGGTGATTGCCCACTTTAACCCGTTTTGCTGATTGGTGACGACGCTTCCGTGGCTCTGGTTGATTAAGTTTCCGGCGTCGCTCCCTAATTGCCGGAGAATGTTCTCTTCGATGCCGCCGATTACGCCGTTTAGGCAGACGAACATCACAGTTCCGAACGATAAAGTATGGACAGCCAAAATTACAATCTTCGTACAAGTAGTCTTCAATCGTCTCAACCCCCTGCTCAGGTCGAAATAACGGGTTATCTGGATCATAAAAGCCCTTCAAGCGTAACTGATCGTACCCCCAATCACCAACAATATAGTCATACTTATTTAGAATATTACTAAAACGATTAGCTAATTGCTCGCCATCAAATCCTTCACGATAATTTTTCAATAATTTATATTGATGACCATTGAGGAGAAAATCATTTTCAGATTGTTCCTCGTAATGATATAAATCGACCCGTTGCTCTTCACGTTGATCGATATACTCCTGAATTTTTGCGCGATTCATTTTTTCACCTCACTTCATTCTAAACTTAAAATTACTAATTATCATAATACCACGTTCTTAACGACGCTTGGCAAAGTCATCAGTCTTGCCATTAATCAGCTTTTCAATTTGACTAAAGCTAAGCGGTGCGCCAAATGGTACCTTTTCTGGCAATAAATAATCAAATTCTGGTGAATCAATCCCAACATTAATGTTTTCCTTCGCTGGAACTGCATAATGATGAATATGACCATGAAGATTAATAATTTGTGGTGCTATTCCCAACATCAATGGGTAATGGGTCAGATAGTATTGGCGATGATCGTATTTCAATAATACGCCAACATCATGAAAAGCGAACTTGGGCTTCCCGTTAAAAGAGTAGTTGTTTTTAGCCAGGAATTTAAATAATCCTCTGCTATCATGATTTCCCTTGATTAATACCAAATGACCATTTAACGAGTCAAGAATTTGAAAAACCTTTTCATATGCTTTGACCTGAGGCTTAGCAAAATAAACCGCAATATCGCCAAGGTGATAAACAATATCGTTCTCACCAACTCGTTCATTCCAGTTTTTAATAATCGATTGATCCATTTGATCAACCGTCAGAAAAGGTCGTGGTGCGAAATCATCAATTCCTAATAAATGCTCATCTAAGAAGTGAGTATCAGCCGTAACAAATTGCATTCTCTTCACCCCTTATTCAAATTTAAATAAAAATAAACCGATAGTCGGGGTAACAGCTTCCCAAACTATCGGTTTTTATAATAAATTACTTGCTTTGCTTCTTCAAGCGTTCAATATCACGGACAATCATTAATTCTTCGTTAGTTGGAATTAGTAACGTCTTAATCTTGGCGTCCGGCGTCGAAAGATCCCGTTCAACACCATGACAATTATTCTTTTCCTGATCAATCTTGATTCCGAAGTATGCAAGCTTATCAGTAACCATCTTCCGAATTGGAACACTATTTTCACCAACACCGGCAGTGAAGACAATAGCATCTGCTCCACCCATTTCTGCAATGTAGGCACCGACATAACGAACAATCCGGTTTACATAAATATCAATGGTCAATTGAGCACGCTTATCACCCTTATCAGCTGCAGCAAGAATATCACGCATATCTGGAGAAATACCGGAAATTCCTTTAACCCCAGATTCATGGTTCAAAATATCAATCATTTCTGGTGCGGTCTTCCCCAACTTTTCTTGCATAAATTCAACCAAGGAAGGATCCACATCACCTGAACGGGTTGCCATTGTAATTCCCGCTAACGGTGAAAAGCCCATAGAAGTATCGTATGACTTGCCATCCTTAACAGCAGTAATTGAAGCACCTGCACCAATATGCATCGTAATCAACTTCAGATCCTCAAGTGGCTTGCCAAGCATTTCAGCAGCCCGTCCAGCAACGTAACGGTGACTAGTACCGTGAGCACCATACTTCCGTGCCCCATACTTTTCGTACCATTCATAAGGAACACTATAAAGAGCATTCTTCTTTGGCATATTTACGTGGAATGAAGTATCAAATACGGCAACTGCAAATGCATTTGGCAGTACCTTGCGAAATTCTTTAATTCCCACTAATTCAGCAGGATCATGTAATGGAGCATACTCAGCTAAGCTATCAATCTTGGCAATTACATCATCAGTGATTACTGCAGAATCTTTGAAGTATTCACCACCGGCAACAACCCGGTGACCAACAGCAGTAATCTCATCATAACTCTTAACAATCTTGAGACTGATCAATTGATCCAATAGATACTTGACAGCGGTACCGTGATCGGCAAAGGCTCGTTCTTCTTCATGCTTTTGACCATCACCATACTTAATTTTAGCATGTCCCATCTTTTCACCAATTCGTTCAATTGTTCCTTCAGAAACAACATTCTCACTTGGCATATCAAATAGCTTAAACTTTAGCGTTGAACTTCCGGCATTAACTGCAATTGTCTTTGACATATGATAACGTCCCCTTTATTTTTTAATATTTGTTGCAACCCAATCATTAATTTCCTGCATAAAACGAGCAAAGTTTTTTTGATCCTTAAATGACGGAAATTCACCAAGGAGAACTTTAGCGGCTTGTTTACCGTTTCCTCCATGACGCTGCAATAGTAAAATCGCCTTTTGTGCAGCTGGGTTAGCAAATAATTCACCTGGCAAATTGACGAATCCTTGAAGATAGGCAACTGAATGAATCCACTTAACAAATCCCTCCGTTTCCTTCGTTTGAAATAAACTACTTGGAACAAGAAAAACGCCAAAACTACCTGGTTTTAAATAATTCATCGATTGTTCAATTAACAGGTGGTGGATATACGAATGCCCATCTTTTGCACGTGTTTGATAGTCCTTAGTATTATTATCAAGCGGGTAATAACCTATTGGCAAATCACTAACTGCTAAATCACACTGTGGAATATCCAAGGCACCAACAGAATCTTGATGGAATAAATCCACATTAGCATGCTGCAACGCAACATTCACACTAGCAACACTAAGCATCGAATCATCATTGTCAATCCCAAAGCCTTTAATGTTATCATGTTCGTCTTTATCAAGCTGGTTAATGACAGTCGTTAATAAATTAGCTGTCCCAACTGCGGGATCAAAAATTGTTTCAAGCCTTGTGTTTTGAGTTACCTTTTCAATCAAGAATGCCATCAAAAGGCCAATCGTGTCTGGCGTCATTTGGTGGTTTGCTTGGATTGCATCTTTTCGAATAACTTTCAAAAAGCTTAACTGAATTAATTGACGAATTGCCTCTGCTTTAACATTTTTAAGATCTAGTTGCTGGTAGATCTTTTTCAGTTTCTCTTGAGTCTCTTTATCAGGAACGCCATCCTCTACCCGAACAGTATTGTCATCAATAATATTCTCCGCATTCTCTAGCATTGCGTCTAAATAGGAACAATTTAATGCAGACTGTAAAAGCATCGTTCCTTGATCAAATAACTTAAATAATTTTTGAACTGATTGCTGTGACAGTGCAGGTCACCTCCATTACATTACAATCATCTTTAAGTTTAACGATTCTGTCTATTAAATTCAAGGTAACGCTTTACTAACGAACATTATTTAACTATTTAACCTAAAATAGGCCTATTTGTTCCTGAAATTGTGAACTTTTTCCTTTGTATAATCATCTGCTCTACTTAAGTTTTCTCTAATTTGATACTGTAGTTTTAACATTAATTCACGATTAACTGTTAATTGCTGTTTTTGATACTGAAATTCAAACACTACCACTCCAGTTGAAAACATCAATAAAATTAGACTAATTAATATTGCATAACCCGCCCTCATTTTGACGGTTTGTTTTTTCATAGAATTTCACTACTCCTAATATTGTTTGTCCATTTTTGCGTTGTGCTTTTACTGCAACTCGTGAACCAGCTAACTCACTAAACATTACTGACCCCGGTTTTATATCATCGAAAAGGAGTAAATAGCCACCATGGTTTTCACGACTCAGGTATAACCGATCTGTTGCGTGTAATTCATAAGTTAATCCAGAATACCGGCTTGTTAACCATAATTTTTGTCGTTCAACTCGAGTAAGCATAAATTGATGATCAGCAGATTCCAACTCAGTTAAGCAAACATACCAGTCAAGAGGCTGAGCACTCGACTTAACAGTAGTCGATTTAATAACCCTTATCTGAAGTGAGACCAGGGTAGTAATCAGCGCCATAATAATCAATGCAATTAAGCATTCTAATAGAGTAAAGCCCTTTTCCCTTATCATTTTCTGACCTCTAGAATTGTTTGATCACCAAGAGATACTATTACCTTCTTTTCAGAAGCAACCGCACTAAGCTCATCACGTCTTATATAAGCCGGCCGGTGAGTTGTTATTAATTCATCAGTAGCCTCCTTCGCAATTCTATATGCTGCTAAATTAATGCATTGTTTTTTAGATTGGTACACCAGACACTGATGACAAATTAAGGTAAACGTAATCCCTAAGGAAACAATCATTAACGCAATTAAACTGTCTGCTAAGATAAATGCATGCTGCCTATTTTTCCTCAATCCGATACCCTCCCCAAGCCAACTGGATTCGCATTAAGTATGTCCGTCCATTAATTGATGATTGAAACTCCTGCGTTCGTGGCTTAGTATAGCCATTTTCGTGCATTTTAAAGTCAGCAAATTTTCTAACAAGGATGGTTTCCGGTATATCTAGCTTATCTTTAACCAGCTTTCGTTGTTCGCGCCAATCAAATTCTATTTGATAATTTACAGGGTCAAAAGTCACCATCGTTTCAGTATGTTTTGTTTTTGAGCGAACCTGAGCCGCTTGCCATGATTGACGAAAATCATTCCAAAATTCGTGTTCCGCTACAACTTGTCGACTACGCATTAAGTTAGGGAAAGAAAAGGTGATAATTACAACGGTTAATATCAAAACAATAATTGTTTCAAGCATGGTAAAAGCTTCTTTTTTCACCGCTTAATAACCTTTCCGTCCACAATTACAATGTGTTGCTCGTGAGCTTTCTTTACTTGGGCAGCTGTTAAGTATCTGGCATCTCTTAATTCTTCTAAACTGACATTCTCATTGCCCCCATCATTTGCGTACTCATCAACTTGGGTTTGCACAACTGAAACCATTGCATCGCGGTGAATCCTTTTTGCGCTTTTTCGCTGGGCCGTTAAATTAGGTAAAACGATCAAAATTAACAAACTAATAATAAAAAGGACAATTGACATTTCTAATAACGTAAATGCTTCTCGCTTTCGTAACATTAAATCACTCCCTGCATCGAATGATAGATCGGTAACAATAGTCGTAAATAAAGGCCAATAATGATTAACGCAATCACGCTAAAAATAATTGGCTGGATAAGTGCTAATAATCGCTCAATTCGGCTTGTTAAACGAGTAAACAAAATATTAGCTAAAGCCGTTAAATCACTACCTAGATCTGATAAAGTCGATCCTTTCGCCACAATTATTTTAAGTTCTTCTGGTAAGAATCGTGCACGCTTAAACGGTTCCGTTAATCCATGTCCCTGATTAACTGCAGTTTCCGTAAGATTTCCTAGTATTGATAAGAAGTTTTGCTCGGAACTTTCGCTAACAATTACACAAATTTCTTTAATCGTTAATCCATGACGAATCATCATTGCAAGATTAGTAACCACATAGTAGCTATAAAACAGTTGGTAGCATTTACCAATTACCGGTAATGAACATAATGTATTAATCCTTTGTAACTGGTCTAGTTTTAGCCACCGTAGTCCTACTAAGAAGCTTCCAGCTAATATTCCTCCGCTAAGGTAAGCAATTATTTCTAACAAATAATAATTAGCTCTGCTTTGTGGATTCCCTGTTCCCCATTGAGAGAGCTCGGGAAAAACAAATATTTTTAACGTCACCATTAAACTAACCAATAATCCCAATAAAATTAATGGGTATTGCAATAATGTCATTAACTTTTGTCGCTGCTTTTCTTGATGGAGCATTAACTTACCGATTTCCTGCAAACATTCTTCTAAACTTCCATGCTGTTCTGCAAAAAGTAACTGGTAATATAAATTTGTCTTTATATACGGTTTTAAGCACTCTGCAAACGCTTTTCCATCTTGCATTGCCAAACTAATTTCCTGAAAAAGGAATTGGTGTCTTTTTAAAATTACTCCAGAAAATTCAATCGCATGACGCAGGGAAAAACCGCTTTTTAATAAGTCAGCAACTAACAACAGCCACTCTGCTTGAGCATGAAAGTTAAATTTACCCGTTTTTGAGTTTCTCATAATTTGCCACTGTAATGCTCTCTTCTTCCCGTAATTTTTTAAGCTGTTGGCGCCAAGCACTGCTCATCCCCCGCATTCTTTGTTCTTCAATTACTGTTGATAATTCTTTTCCACTCAAGACATCAAATAAAACTGCATCTCCATCACGGAGAGGCAACAATCTCTGGTAACAAATTCCCGTTAATCCTTGGTGAAGGTAATATTTTTCAACTCCTAATTGTTGCATTCTAGCAACTACCCCATAAGCATTTGCCGCATGGACCGTTGCTAAGACGAGGTGTCCACTAAGTGCCGCTTGAATCGCTAATTTTGCCGTTTCCGGATCACGAATTTCACCAATAATAAAGTTATCCGGACGGTGCCGTAAACCAACCTTTAGCAACTCTCGATACCCCATTGCCGCCTTTTCATTGACCTGTAACTGCAAAAATGCTGCTTCCTCAATTTCTACGGGATCTTCAATCGTCATCACAAGCTCTTTCTTTGCAAGCTCCTTAGCTAACCGATACATTGTCGTTGTTTTCCCTGATCCCATTGGTCCTGCAAATAATATTAAGCCACGTGATTGGGTTAGTTTAGTGATCATGTTCCACTGCTCCGGTCGATTTATTCGATAATTAATATCTTTTAACGGATAAATAAAACGAATAACCATTGATTCTTGCGCTTGATAATTTCCGACGGTCGATAGACGCAGATCAATTGTTTCATTACAACTAACCTGCCATTTAAGTGCACCAATTTGAGGACGGCGATGTTCACTCATAATCATATTGCCGCGATATTTAAAGTAGGCTATCATCTGTTGTCCCTCAGCCGTCGTTAATTCTGCAATCACCCTTTTCTTACCTTGGACGCAAGTTAGAATCCGGTAGTGGTCCTGGTAAGGAAGAATGAAAAGATCAGAACTCCGGTTTTTAATCGCATTATTCACTAGTCTTTGAAATTTTTCCATTTGGTCACCTCCAATATAAAAGAACGGAATTTAATTCAAATTCTATTTTTTTAAAGAAAAAACGATCAAGATTGCTTCTTTCTCAATCTTGATCGTCGACTTTCACTTTCCAACTCATATTAAGTTAAAAATTATTTAAACTAATAAAGAGATTGGAAATACCAATCTCTTTATTATTACTATTCAGCATCTTCTGGTAGCTGACCGGCTTCATAGATATCCGCAACATCATCGTTAGCAGTCAACTCGTCAATAAGATGGTTATATTGCTTAACCTTATCTTCTGGAACTGCAGTCCGGTTTTGTGGAATCATGGTTACTTCAGCAGTATCCAGTTCGTAACCCTTTTCTTGTAAAGCATCACGAACACTAGTCATATTACTTGGATCAGTGAAGATTTGGAACTTTTCGTCGGTTGCCTTCATGTCATCTGCACCTGCATCAAGTGCATCCATTAACATATCATCTTCACTCTTATCAAGACCATCACGAAGGACTTCAATTAATCCTTTCCGGTCAAACATGTATGAAACTGAACCGCTAGCACCAAGCGAACCTCCCGCATGGGTAAATGCTGAACGTACCGCAGCAGCAGTCCGGTTCTTGTTATCAGTCAAAGCAGATACCATTACAGCAACACCACCTGGGGCGTAACCTTCATAGGTAACTTCTTCAAACTTTGCGCCACCGATACCAGAAGCCTTAGCAATTGCCCGATCAATGTTCTTCTTTGGCATGTTAGCGGCGTGTGCCTTATCAATTACCAAACGTAATTGAGCATTGTTCGCTGGATCAGGGTCACCTGCTTTAGCTGCTTGGTATAAGTCACGTGAAATCTTTTGGAAAATCTTACCACGCTTAGCATCTTGGGCGTTTTTCCGTCCCTGAATGTTATGCCATTTTGAATGTCCTGACATTACTGACTCCTCTTTTCTTAATTAATGTGATAAACAGGTAGATTTTAGCAGATCTCCTTCTGAAATTCAAGGTCACCGTCTTTTTAAGACTCCCCTAACTATTCGCCAACCAAATAAAACAATCGTGAATATTAGGAGGATTAACCAAGAACTGATTGCTTGGGAATGGAAATCCGTCCCTAACTGAGCTGTAAAGGAGCTAAAATCCGGATAGTTACTTCCAATCTGATTGACAATTTCTCCCAGACCAAGGATTAAAACATAAGTAATTAGTGAACTCCACAAGCCAACCCACGAAAATGATCGAATAAAGTACTTCCTTAAAACTGCAACTAGGATCATTAATCCTAAACCAATTGCGGAGATTAAGGCAATTACATGATCAACCGTTTTGGCAATTGAGATCATACTAGTAAATTGCTTAACCTGTGAAGTATTTAACTGACTATTAATCGCACTTGCAACTTCACCGCTAACACCAGAAGTCATTGAATTAGTAACCCCAGCAGATATTCCATACCTTGCAGCCATTTGTGAAGCTGAATTATCAACATTATTTATTACCGGTTGCAAGTTAAGGTTAATTTCTTTCCCAGAATAAACCTGATCAACAGCTTGAGTAACCAGTTTATTCGCCTCTTTATCAGATAAAGCTGTAGTTGATATTCCATACTGCGATAGGTTACTATTAACAGTTTCCATTAACGTTGACGATAAGTTCGAGCGAGAAATTTCGTGGTTAATGAATCGTGCATTCAGGAATGTTTGGTTTAAAATTAACGCGATCATTAATAAAACAACTAAAATTGTTCCCCAAACAATCACTAGCGGATGACGATGTGGCTGTTCCAAACCATTGTTTAGCGTTTTTGGTTGCTGTTTACGACGAATTGCACTTCGCGTTTCCACGATCTTATTAACCCCGTCGTGTGGATTGTCGTTCAATAATTCCGTGATCAAGAATTACATCGTCAGTGTCGCTAACCTCGCCATCCATCATCTTCGTTAAGAGTCGCATTGAAATTGCACCAATGTCGTAAAGGGGTTGTGTGATTGAGGTTAAGGTTGGCCGAGTAATCTTGGCATATGTTGTATCGTTCGAAGTAACAATTTCAAAGTCATCGGGAACATTAACACCATTATCAGTCAAGCCATTTAGGAGGCCAGCAGCTAGATCGTCATCACTAACGTAAGCAGCCTTAATCCCCTGTTCCATTAAGTGATCAGCTTGTTGATAGGCGCGATTATAATCACCATTTGTCTCGATCACGTATTTAGACTCAAATGGAATTCCATGTTCTGCCAATGCCTCTTTATATCCAGCTAACCGGTACTTAGAGTTAATTGAATAGTCAAGAGAACTAACAACAAAAGCAACTCGATCATCATTATGATCTAACAAGTAATTTGTTGCCTCCTTAGCAGCACTCTGATAGTCAATCCGAACTGTTGCAAGCTTATCATCGTTAACAATAGAGCCAGCAACAACTACCGGAGTATTGGAAGCTGCAAATTCTTGCTGTAACTCAGCTGACATATCATGACCCATAAAGATAATCCCATCAACTTGTTTTGCAAGTAGACCACGAGCAACCTTTAAAATCTTATCATCATTAAAGTCTGAATTAGTCAAGATAATATTGTACTTGTACATGGTTGCAATATCATCAATTCCTAAGGCAAGTTCGGCAAAGTATGGGTTAGTAACACTAGGAATGATTACCCCAACCGTTGTTGTCTTCTTTGAAGCTAATCCACGAGCAACCGCATTAGGCCGATAGTTTAACTTTTTAATAACATCAAGAACTTTTTGACGAGTTTCCGGTTTAACATTTGGGTTCCCATTTACTACCCGTGAAACGGTAGCCATTGAGACTCGTGCTTCTCGCGCTACAGTATAAATGGTAACTGCTTGTTTCTCCATATTGATAGCCCTTTCTTTACTGTTTTTATTTGTTTTCATATTTTTTCATAACCACATTAATATAGCAGATCAATATTCTTTTGGCAAACGTTATCATAAAAAAATTTAACTTTCAATTAGTTAATGATGCAGGATTATCAGATCTAAAAAGGCCAATAACATCACTTTTTGATATTATCAGTCTTAATCGTTTTTATTGTTGATTGATTCTTCGTTAAATTAAAAGTCACTGATTAGTCCTTATCAGTTTTACTTTCTTCAGCTGAATCACTCTTAGAATCTTGATTATCCGGTTTAGCTGATGCATTAGTTTGGTTTGTGGCATCAATGATGATATCAGGATCGCTGTTTTTAGCAAGTTGCTGCCGAATTTCTGCCGTTTCCTTATCGAAGTCATCATTAGTAAAGTGATCAACTACGTGATTTGCCTTACTTTTAACCTTATCTGCTGTCTTACTAAAACGACTACCTAAGTCATCTAACTTTTCACTTGCATCATGTTCGGCTAGCTTTTCATCAATAATGTCAAGAGCATTTAATGCATAGTCAGTGGAAGCATCAGCAACTTCATTTACATATGAATTAACATTTTTCTTAATATTATTTTTTTGCTTATCAGATAGACACTTCCATACAACATAAGTAGCGGCACCACCAAGGATGGTTCCTAACAATAAATTCTTACTCATTATTCATCCATCTCCTTTGCCTTTTTTGTTTGTCGGTGCTGACGTATTTTTCGCCATGCGCTCATGACAACAGCTTGTGTTGCCAATTTGGTAAATCCAGAAAATTTACTTTGGCGTTCTTCATGACGTTCAACAAAGTTATTAACCGCTTCGTTGACATTCGAAACACTCTGACCAACATCAGCAACTGCTTTAACTGCCGGATCAAGCTCAACAGATTTCTTATTCAAATCTTCCAACAAACTATTAGTATTTCCCAGCAGCTTTTCGGTTTCTTTGCTTAAAGTATCAACATCATCTGATAAGACTTTAACTGATTCATTAGTCTCCTTAAGAACCTTACTTACTCGACTAAGTGAAATACAAGCAAAAACAACCAAAATAACGAATGCAATTGCTGCAATAAGACCAGCTAATTCACCAATTGTCATTATTTATCCCCTTCCTATCAAGAAATCTCGATAATTCTACCCACATTAGTAGAATAGCATACCTAACTCCCATTCGACAATTGATCCAATGGCTTGTACAATAAAATAAGTATTTTTAAGGAGGAAAATAATGAATTCGGTGCTTAACAAGCAAGTCCAACAGGTTACTAAAGTTTTTACTGACTTATCATGGCATGAAATTTCACAACATTTTTTTAGTCGATTACTCTTAATCGTAGTTACTCTTTTACTCTTCTGCGTCCTTCTCTGGTTAGGACGGTTAATTATCGATCACTTATTCGTTGAATCAAACCACGTTAAATTTCTCCAATCAAGTAACCGGGTTGCTACTATCCATGCCCTTACCTTAAACATCTATCGCTATACGTGTTATTTTTTTCTACTCTACGCCATTCTATCAGAAATTGGTGTTCCAGTCGGGACATTAATTGCTGGAGCTGGGATCTTTAGTATTGCTTTAGGACTAGGTGCCCAAGGTTTTGTCAGTGATATGGTTACTGGCTTTTTCATCCTTTTAGAACAGCAGCTAGACGTCGGTGATGTTGTAAAGGTTGATTCAATCAAGGGAACAGTCACCGCACTTGGGCTCAGGACAACCCAAATTACAAGTAGTGATGGAACACTTAACTACATTCCCAATCGGAATATTACAACTGTGCAAAATTTTTCACGGAATAACATGGTCGCTAACGTTGATATTCGTATCTCTGCCAAGGCACCATTAGAAAAAATCGCTGAAATTATTAGTGCAGAAAATAAAAAGTTGGTGGCCACCATCCCTGAGCTCCGTTCTACACCAGTAATTGTTGGCCCCGTTAATGTCGGTGGTCAACTAGTCTTTCGTGTTACAATTACCACGCAAAATGGCGTTCAGGATAAAATTGCTAGCCGCTTCCTTTCAGACTACTTAAAGGCATTACGAAAAGATAAAATTCCGCTAGGCTGGGATAATGAGTCTAGTCCAAGTCAAAATAGTTAAAAAATTAAGTAACAGTAACGATGCAATACAAAACAAGCTTCAAAGGTCCGGATTTACCAACCTTTTGAAGCTTGTTTTCTCTTTTCATCCCGAATATTACTATTTTTTCGGTATAACTTTATAGTCTTTCCCGAATTCATGCAAAGTATAACTAACTGCTTTTAGTAATTCTCGCCGTGTCACAATCCCACAAAACTGGTCCTGACGATCGACAACCGCCAAGAATGACTGATCAATCATTAAACGAAGATTCTCTTCGACATCAAACGGATCCTGAATTACAGGCGTATTGGTTTGCATCACATCAGCAACCGTTAGTTCATTCAACTTATTAACGTTAATTTGCTCCGTTTCCAACAGCCGATCAGTAATCATTGCTAAAGAAAGCTGCCCACGATAATGATTTTCATTATCAACAACGATAATTTTAGCATACCGATCTTTCGTCAATACTAAGAATGCATGATCAAGACTGTTGTTAACATTCACCGTTGCTACTAAACTAGCAGGAATCATAAATTTTTTGCGGCGCTGAAGCAGTAATTTTTGGAGATGTTCTTCAATCATTAATTAGTCCACCCTTCATTTTTAATTAATTTTAAGAGCGATTAAATTCAAAATGTAGTTCAGAAATTGGTGAACAATTCCGGTTATAGTAATCAACAATAAATTGCTTCTTTGTAATCTCTACAAGTGCAAATGTTCCCCCAATTCGTGAGTATTCACCACGGGGAAGACTAATGCTCCCAGGATTGATAAAAAGGATCCCTGCATCCATTGAGACTGCTAATTGGTGAGTATGACCATAACAAACTACTTGCGCACCAAGTGATTGGGCTTTAAGCATTAATGGTGTTAATGAATAATTAACCTGATCATGATCACCATGAACAACTAGGAATTTAGTGTCCTCAACCGTCAAAGTTAGCTGCGGAGGGTAATTTAAGCCCCAATCATTATTTCCCTTAACCGCCTGAAAATGAGTCATCTCGACAGAATCATTTGGCAATTCTGAATCACCACAATGGATCAAAACATCGACCTGCGTAGCGAACTCATCCTGAATCTCCTTCAAGATTTTTTGGTCGCCATGATTATCGCTAACAATTAATGCCTTCATTATTTATTCCACCATTCTGCAAAATGTTGAAGAAATTCTTCTAGTGCTTGCCCACGATGACTAATTGAATTTTTTTGTTCAGCAGTTAATTCTGCCATCGAGCAGTCAAATTTTTCGACATAGAATAATGGATCATACCCAAAGCCATTTTTGCCACGAGGACTTGTTAATATTCGCCCATCAACTCGACCATTAGCAACTAACTTAGCACCATCTGGTTTTAAAGCAACAATCGTAGTATGGAAATGAGCTGTCCGCTTCATAGTAGGTACTCCTGCTAATTCACAAAGCAACTTTTTATTATTTGCTTGATCATCATGATCACCAGCATAACGTGCTGAATGAACTCCTGGAGCACCATTCAGCGCATCAACCACTAATCCGGAATCATCTGCCATTACAGGAACGTTCAACTTTGCCATTACGGTTTGTGCCTTAATTGTGGCATTTTCTAAAAAGGTTGCCCCATTCTCATTGATCTTAATCGGTACCGAAAAATCAGCCAGTGTCTTCACATCAATATTATAGGGAGCAAACATTTCACGATATTCACGTGCTTTCCCTTGGTTTTTAGTTGCGATTACTAGAGAATCCATTAATTTGCTCCTTCTAAATCCAAATTATTACAACTATCATAATGACCATGTAACCACTTATCTGCACCAGCAATTAAATCATTGCGGTCACCAGTAGAATAGAGCTGATAACTAGCGGGATGCTGTGCTAATAGGTGTTCAGTGGTCAATAATTTTTTGACTTGGTTAACCGTTTCTAGTGCTGGATCGATTAACTTTACTTTGTTCCCCATCTTTTGCCTAATCTCATTGGCAAGAAACGGGAAATGAGTACACCCTAAGATTAACGCATCCACTGGTTCCTGATCAAAGGATGCTAATTGTTGATCTACTATTTGCTGTGCTTCTCTGGTTCCAGTCTTACCATGCTCAACAATCGCTACTAACGGTTGGGTTGCCTTACTAATCACTTTAACTTGAGAATCAAGCTTTTGTAATTCACGCACATAGGCACCATCCTTAGTAGTCGACTCAGTTGCGATAACGCCAATTCGTCTTGAATTACTTTCAATTGCAGCGGTCGCCCCAGGGTTAATTACACCAATAACTGGAATTGGCAGTTCCTTTTGGACGGTTGATAAAGCAGCTGCCGTAGCGGTATTACAGGCAATTACCATTAATTTTACCGGCTGTGCTGCTAAAAAACGGCCAATTCTTAAAACTAGTTGGCGGACAAGTTCTTGTGATTTAGTACCGTAAGGGAAATGCCCCTCATCCCCAACAAAAATAACAGATTCATTGGGAAGTTCTCGTTGAATGACCCGGACAACGGAAAGCCCCCCTAAGCCTGAATCCATTACCCCGATTGGTCGATTATCCATTTTATGCACCTCATTCTTTAGAAATCCTTGAAACTATATTATTTAATTTTCTCAAATCTTTTGCAAGTTTTCGAGTAAAATCACCGTCTTTTCCTTAATTATTCAGTATAATAGTATTGATTCTTCAAAAGGAGTATTAATCAATGAGCCAAAAGTTATATGATTCACTGCTAAATAGTCACAGGGGACTAATGAACGGAAGTCTTCGCGATGTTATTCTCCCCGCAATTCTTGGTAAAGAAACCGATGAAATGCTTTACTGGATTGGAAAAGATGTCGCCAGACAATTTCCCGTTGGCTCGCTTGAGGATCTGCAACTAATCACCAGACAATTGGGATTCGGTGAACTATCACTGCAAAAGAAAACCACTACTAGTCAACAATGGAAACTAAGCGGTCCCATTGTTCAAGAACGGATCAAGCAAAATGGCGAACAAACATCCTTTGGTCTTGAAATTGGATTCATCGCCCAAGAAATTGAGTTTCAACTAATGACCGTTGCTGAAGCTGAACTTAGTGAGCGAAAAAAGGACTGTATCTTCATCGAGGTTAAAAATGATCCGCAAAATAAAGCTGATAGTGAACAAACGGAGTTAATAACGTTCCTTGATCTTCATAACCGTCGATCCGCAAATGACAAGAAGCAGGATAATTAAGAGCTAACAAAAAACCGGCTGAGAAAAAGCAAAATGTTTTTCTCAGCCGGTTTTCGTTAGCTATGTCCCCTGATTTACTAAACCTCACCATAAAGGTTCGAATAGCCCAGTTTAGATCGTAACCAGCGACTTCTTTAATCAATGCTTAGCTTAAGCATTCTCATATTGTTCAAGCAATTGCTTCAATTGTTCCTTTGAGTGATAACCCACTACTTTATCCACTACCTTACCATCCTTCTTAATCAGTAAGGTTGGGATACTCATGATTTGAAACTCTTGAGGTACCTGACGGTTTTGGTCAACATCCATCTTTGTAAAGTGAACATTTGGCATTTCTTCTGATAAGTTTTCAATTACTGGTGACTGCATCCGACAAGGGCCACACCAAGTTGCCCAAAAATCAGTTAAACTTACACCAGTAGAAGTATCTTGTTCAAAGGTTTGATCCGTTGTTACTTTAACAGTCATATTAAATTCCTCCTCGATTGATTTACCCATAGTGTATCAAAGTCTGCCAATCTTGTCAGATAATATGCTTACTTTTTAGAAGTATTTATAAATTAACGATTGTTGCTCCATCACCGCCGTTATTTGGTGCTGCATAATCAAACGATTTTACTCGCGGATTAGACCGAAGATATTCCTGGGTTCCCTTTCGTAAAGCACCAGTTCCCTTACCGTGAATGATTGTTACACTCGAAAGGTTATTCAGTAATGCGTGATCGATAAAGGCGGATAATTCGCTCATTGCCTGCTCATAACGATGACCGCGAAGATCTAACCGCGCACTAGTTTGTCGAGTTTGGGTTGTTCTAACTCCAGAACTGACCTTTTCCTTTGCACGTTCTTCTTTTCGTAACTGCTTATGACTGATTTTTTCAAGATCATTCTCATCAATTTCCATCCGGAGAATTCCAATTTGAACTTCCCACTTATGCTTACCACGTTTCGACAGTAATTCTCCCTGTTGACCATAGGATTTAACAAGAACCGCATCCCCAACGTGAAGGTCGTGCTTCTCTTTTGCCCTGCGTAAAACTGTATTCCTCTTCAAACGCGGATCTTCACGGTGGAGGGCATTCAACGCTCCTTGTGCATCAATTAATTCATTTTCCTTAACGTTTCCGCCTTGACTAATTTCTAACTGACGCAGGTGATGAATAATCCTGTCAGCCTTCTTCTTAGCCATTGACACTTCATGGTTAGCTTCATTCCGTGCTTTCGCCAATAGCGAATCTCGTTGTTCATTAAACCGATCTAACTTATTTGTTAAATCAGCTTGCTTTTCGCGGTTAGCAACTAATAATTTCTCTAACCGTTCCTTTTCTTCACGAGCAGCTTTCCGTTGTTCAACTAACTCCCCAATCATTTGGTTAAGATCCTGACTGTCCTCACTCACTAGGGACTTAGATTCCTCAATAACGATCTGATTAATTCCTAGCCGCTGAGCAATTTCAATTCCGTTTGAACGCCCAGGAATTCCTAAAAGAAGGTGATAGGTTGGCTTAAGAGTTTCCTGATCAAATTCCATACTAGCATTAACCGTTCCTGGACGATCATAGCCATAAACCTTTAACTCTGGATAGTGAGTAGTGATCACCACGGTACTGCCCTTACTTGCAATGTAGTCAAGAATTGACATTGCGAGAGCGGCACCTTCTTTAGGATCAGTTCCGGCACCTAATTCATCAAGAAGAACTAAGCTTCGACTAGTAATTCTTTCAAGTATTGATTTCACATTCTCCATATGACCGGAAAAAGTACTCAGATTTTGTTCAAGCGATTGCTCATCACCGATATCTGCATAAATATTATCAAAGACCGCAATCGTACTTCCTTCCTGAGCTGGAATAAATAACCCCGCCTGCCCCATCATTTGAATTAAGCCAAAAGTTTTAAGGGTAATCGTCTTCCCACCAGTGTTTGGTCCGGTAATCACAATTGACTGGTATTCGTCCCCAATTTTAATATCATTAGCAACAACCTTTTGTGGATCAATTAAGGGATGCCGCGCCTGACGAATAATCACCTTATTATCAGTACTGAGTAATGGCAAACTATCCTTATGATCGCGGGCAAAACGAGCTTTAGCATTGATAAAGTCGAGGTGTCCCAAAATCTTTGCATTCGCAGCAATTTCGCTTCGGTATGGGGAAATAAGAGCTGATAACTCTGCTAACACTTCTAAAATAGCCTGTTTTTCCTCTATTTGAGCCTGACGCAGACGGTTATTGTACTCAACAACTGCAGCCGGTTCAATATACAATGTTTGTCCACTAGCACTCTGGTCATGAACAACACCGCCAAACTTGTTCCTGTAACGTGCTAATACCGGGACAACATATCGATCATTACGGACAGTTACAATCGCATCACTCAAGTACTTGGCATTTTTTCCCTGAGTAAATCGCTCCATCCGCTGATGAATCTCTGCTTCAGTCTTGCTAATTAATTGCCGAATTCCATGAAGTTTGGTTGAGGCTTCGTCTGTAACCCGACCATCAGGATCGATTGATTGAATTAACCGTTTAGTAATTGTTGGAATTGTTATTAGTTGTTGAACAGATTCATTAATTACTCGTAATTCAATTTTTTGCTGTTCCTTAAATTCAGTAAAAAAGTTTTTGACACTCATACTAGTCTGAAGAACCTTAGTAATTTGCGCAAGCTCGGTTCCGTTTAAATTAGCATTGATTCGTAATCGTTTTAACTGAGGCTGAATATTCTTTAATTTTGGAATAGGAATGCCCCCTGTTAACCGTAAAATATCAGCGCCATCGGTTGTTTCATCTAACCAATATTGAATTTGATCATGGTCAGCTGATGGTGTTAATGTTGATAACTCGCGTTTACCAGCAGCTGAGACCAGATAACGTCCTAGTTCATGCTTAACCTGATCAAATTCCATTGTTGAAATTGTTTTTTGATCCACTTTTCTTTCCTTTCTAACCTAAAAAATTAATAAGCGTCTGCGTCAAAAATGGTGTCTCCTTAATTATTAGTTGAGCAATTTCCGAATTAGCTAACTGAACTTGCCACCAACCAACAGGACACAATTGGAAGACCATTAGTAAGACAAAGATAATTACATAACAAATAATAAAATCTAATATTGCACCAATCCAGCGATCAATGGTTCCTAAAATCGGTAATTTTGCGAACCATTTTAGCCGTCGTAACAAGAGACGAATAACTATCATCAAAATAACAAAGCAGCTAGTAAAAGCGATTCCCCGATAAAAGAATTGGCTCAGGTTTAAACTCGCAAGGGCTTCTCCCGAAATTGTCGTTCCATGATTAATTTCAGGAAAAAAGTTCGTCAACCAGTCCCCAATTACTGGTGCTAAAAATTTAGCACCAAAGTAACTAATAACGAATGTTAGTCCCGTAATAATCATTGATAATAAGCCATTCCGATAGCCACGAATAACGCTAACTATTAGTAGTAATAAAATAATTGTTGAAAGAACCAATCGTCAATCCCCCATCAAAAGCAAAAAGAGCCCAAGCACTATATGATACCTCTTCTATTCCAGAGATAAAAAACGAAGCCATGAACAGTGACTGTCACGCTTCTACTTCTTCCTCTCTTAGCAAGGTCAATGTTTAGTATATTTAAGATCGAAAAAAGACTAGGTTACTACCCAGCCTTTTATAGAATACAGTTAGCTTTAAGCCTTAAAGTTTCCATCATTATCCAAGAAGGTATTTAAAACTTCTTCAACCATATCCCATTCTTTATCATCTTCAATCGGTACCAAGTCTTCACCATCACCATCTTGGTTATCAGCAATAATATAGGCTTGAATATCTACTGAATCGTCATTTTCTTGTTCAGCTGGATAAATAAAAATATATGATTTTCCCCAATCATCTGAATCAAACGTAAATAACTCTTTAAAAAGCTGTTCATTACCGTTCTCATCAACTAGGGTGATCATTTGGTCATCTGTATTTTGTTGCTTACTCATTAATTTTTACCTCATTTCAATACTTGGACAAGTTTGCCGTGACGATCTAAGTAACTTTGCAAAATAAAGGTGGCAGCGACCTCATCAATTACCTTCTTCTGCTTAGCCCGCGAAATATCAGCCTCTTCAACCAACATCCGGTGAGCTTCTACAGTTGTTAACCGTTCATCCTGAAAATCAACCGGAATCGACGGGAAGCGCTTCTTAAGCAATTCGCCATAATAATGTGATGCCTCGACACGGGGGCCCTCCGTATTATTCATATTTTTCGGCAATCCAACAACAAATCCTGCAATTTGCTTTTGCTTAACGATTTCAGCAACCCGATCAATTCCGAAGATTTCTTCATCCTCATTAATAGGGATAATTTCAACTGCCTGAGCGGTCCAGCCGAGAGGATCGCTAACCGCAATTCCAACAGTTTTTGAACCAACATCTAATCCTAATAACCTCATTTGGTTTCCCCATTGTTTTTAAGATATGACCGCACTAACTCCTCAATAATTTCATCACGTTCATGCTGACGAATAAGGTTCCGCGCATCA
This sequence comes from Limosilactobacillus urinaemulieris, assembly GCF_932750685.1. Taxonomy (NCBI): domain Bacteria; kingdom Bacillati; phylum Bacillota; class Bacilli; order Lactobacillales; family Lactobacillaceae; genus Limosilactobacillus; species Limosilactobacillus urinaemulieris. Next base: position 22,729 of record NZ_CAKOBX010000001.1, read on the forward strand.
TTTAACCGTGGAATATAAGCCGGATCACCTGAAAGAAGGTACCCAACAATTTGGTTAATGGGATTATACCCCTTTTCTTCTAGTGCTTCATAAACAGTTTTTAATGTTTGTTTGATATCTTCTTGACCATTTTGACCAAAATCAAAAAACATCGTCTTATCATTATTCCCTGACACACTTGTCACCTCCAGTGACTATTCATAGTTCAATTTTACTATAATCATTGGTAAATCACAATTCACTCGCTTGAAAAATAAAGGGAGCAACCACCCAAAGTCATAAATGACTTCTTAATGGTCGCTCTCTTCTAAAGTTAACCACCGTTCATTAACAAGGAATTAGTGAAGGCTTCAGTTATTTATTTAATTATTCAAGTAATCAGCTGCTTGCTTAAGAGCATCTTGGATTCCTTCTGGCTTCTTCCCACCTGCTTGTGCAAGGTTTGGTCGTCCACCACCGCCCCCGTTAATGGCAGGAGCAATTGCCTTAATTAAATCACCGGCCTTTAAGCCATCCTTAACCTTGTCATCACTAACAGCAACTAATAAATTAGCTTTACCATCATTAGCGGTTCCCAAAACAAGAACGTCTGACAGGCTCTTTGCTCGCCAACTATCAGCTAATTGACGAAGTTGACCCATCCCTGCTACCTGAACTTCAGCAGCAATTAAACTACCATTAGCCGTCTTCTGAACATTTTCAAAGACATTGTTAGCTTGTTGGGCAGCAATTTTAGCTTGAAGTGCAGTGCTTTGCTTTTGTGATTCCTTAAGGTCACTTTGTAAAGCTTCAACTTGGTGAGGAACTTCCTTAATTTGGGCAACCTTCAAATCAGTAGCCACTTTATTAAGAAGATCATCCCGATCTTGAAGGAAGTTAAAGGCATCACTTGAAGTTACCGCCTCAATTCGCCGTACTCCAGCACCAACTCCTCCTTCAGAAACGATCTTAAAAAGACCAAGTTCGTTTGTATTCTTAACGTGGTCACCACCACAGAATTCAGTGTTGTAATCACCAATCTTAACAACCCGAACCTTATCGCCATACTTATCAGAGAAGAGGGCGATCGCTCCCATTTCCTTAGCGGAATCAATATCGGTTTCAACAGTCTTAACCGGAATTTCCTTCCAAATTTGTTCATTAACCATTTGTTCAACTGCCTTTAAATCCTTAGCAGTAACTTGGCCAAAGTGGTTAAAGTCAAAACGAAGGTAATGCTCTTCAACTAGTGAACCGGCTTGTTGAGTATGACCACCAAGAACATTCCGCAATGCTTGATCAAGCAGGTGCGTAGCAGTATGGTTCTTTTCAATCTTTAAATGACGAATCCGGTCAACAACTAATTTGTAACGGGCACCCTTTTTCAATGAGGCATTTAATTCAACGCGGTGAAGATTTTGTTGGTTAGGAGCATGTTGAACATCAACAACCCGACCAACCTTCTTTCCGTAATTATCAATAATGTCACCAGTATCAGCAACTTGGCCACCCATCTCAGCATAGAACGGGGTTACATCAAAGATAACTTCAATATTCTCATCACCAGGTTGGGCATCATCAGCCTGTTCGCCATCATGAGCCAAACCAATTACCTTAGCATCGTCAACAGTTAAGTCGGTGTAACCAACATAACGACTAGCCTCTTTGAAGTCTGTCCAGAGATCTGTTTGAACACCCATTCCGTTATCCATATCACGAGCGTTCCGTGCCCGATTCTGCTGTTCAGTCATTGCAGCTTGGAATCCATCTTCATCAACCATCAAGCCCTCATCACTGGCATATTCCTTAGTAAGTTCAATTGGGAAGCCATAGGTATCATAAAGTTTGAAGGCGGTTCGTCCGTCAATTTCATTGCTGCCATCCTTCTTAGCATTTGCAATCACGTTGTTTAAAAGGTTTAGACCGCCATTTAACGTTGCGCTGAAACGATCCTCTTCAGACTTGATTACTGATGCAATGTAGTCAGCATTTTCTAATACATCTGGATAGTAATCTTCCATAATCTTACCAACAGTTGGAACCATTTTAGCAAGGAATGGTTCGTCAATTCCCAGCTTCTTTCCGGCAACAACTGCTCGCCGAAGAAGCCGACGAATAACATAGCCTCGACCAACATTCGAAGGAAGTGCACCATCACCGATAGCAAAGGTAATGGTCCGAATATGATCAGCAATGATCTTGAATTGAATATCATCTTCCTTGCTTTCGCCATACTTTTTACTACCACTAAACTCTTCGGTTTGCTTGATCAATGGCATAAAGAGGTCGGTTTCAAAGTTAGTTGGCGCATTTTCAAAAATCGAAACAACCCGTTCAAGTCCCATCCCGGTATCGATGTTCTTGTGCGGAAGTGGTTCATAGGTATCTTCAGGAGTGTGGTTAAACTGACTGAACACGATGTTCCAAATTTCAAGGTATCGTTCATTTTCGCCACCTGGATAATTTTCCGGATCGTCGTCGGCCAAATTATTAAATTCTTGACCACGATCATAGAAGATTTCGGTATCTGGACCAGAAGGACCCTGACCAATATCCCAGAAGTTGTCCTCATCAGGAATAAGGTGATCCTTTGCAACACCAACTTCACGCCACTTATTATAAGCATCATGATCCTTTGGGTAGTATGTAATATAAAGCCGTTCTGGGTCAAAGCCAAACCAGTCATCACTTGTTAGTAATTCCCAGGCCCACGGAATAACTTCATTCTTGAAATAATCACCAACTGAAAAGTTACCAAGCATTTCAAACATCGTATGGTGCCGAGCGGTCTTCCCAACGTTTTCAATATCATTAGTCCGAATACTCTTTTGTGAACTAGTCATTCGTGGATTTTCAGGAACAACCTTACCATCAAAGTACTTCTTCATCGTCGCAACGCCAGAGTTAATCCATAATAAGGTTGGATCATTAACTGGCACAAGGGAAGCACTTGGCATAATCTTATGACCATGTTCTTCAAAGAACTTCAAGTACATCCGTCGTACTTGGGCACTGTTCAGCTTTTTTAACTGCTTCATAATATCTCCCTTTCAAAAAACAAAATCCATCCCTGCTTTCAGAGACGCCGAACAGACGCGGTACCACTCTGATTGCAACGATGGATTTCGTTAACCTCTTATTTCTTACCTAAAAGTAAGTTTAATATTAAATTTTTTGAATGGGTAGCATTAACCAAAGCCGCATCAACTGTCACACTACCCCAGCTGTCTCTGGAATGCAAGCTTTGGCCAATATGTCCCAGACGAGTCATATTATAACGAATAATAATCACAAAATCAACGACTATTTCGTTCACGACGGTGTTGACGTTGCCGTGCTCGTTTAGCTTTCCGAATTTTATGTCTTAATTCTTGTTTTTTCTTTTGCTGCTCATCCTCACGAATTGCCCGCTTAATTCGTTTTTTATAACCTGGCTTAACCTTCTTCTTGGTCTTCTTCACAAAGCCCTTCATTGAAGGATCAAGTTTTGCCTGGCGACGACTATAATTTTGACGACGATTACGATCATGAGTTGTAACAATTCGACCATGACGAATTTCTTTTGGTACAAACTTAATTCCACGTTCTTCCAGTTTAGCAATTAAACCATCTTCAGAAGGAGCATAAAGGGTAATTGCAGTTCCCGGCATCCCATTTCGGCCAGTCCGACCAACACGGTGAATAAAGTATTCCAAATCACTTGGAATATCATCGTTAATTACCAAAGAAACCCCATCAATATCAATTCCTCGTGCTGCTAAATCTGTCGCAACAACATATTGAAAGTCAAGATCACGAATCTGCCGCATCGTTCTCTTCCGCCGGCGAGCTTCTAGGCCACCATGAATTAAGGCAACCTTTAATCCCTGCTCACCTAAATAAGCGGCCAGTTCAATCGCCCGCTCTTTAGTATTCGCAAAAACCAATGCTAAGTAAGGCTCCCCCATTGTCAGCAATTGGTATATTAGCTGGTTTTTATCCCGGCCCTTAGTCGACATTAACCAGTTTTTAACGTCAGGATTAATTACGGTCTCCGTTGGAATCTCCTCCATTACCGGATTTTCCATATATTTTTTCAAAAATGGTCGCAATTTTTGCGGGATCGTAGCAGAAAAGACCATCATTTGTAGGTTGTCAGGGAAATGACTCGCAATTTGATCAACTTGATCCAGGAATCCCATATCAAGCGTCATGTCTGCTTCATCGACAACAAACTTAGTTGCGGTATGGATATCAAGTGCTTGACTCTTGATCAAGTCTAATACTCGTCCTGGGGTTCCGATTACTAATTGTGGTTGCTGACGCTTTAGTTGCTCGACCTGGTGTTGCTTATCGGTTCCACCAACATAGTTATGAATTGTTACTGGTGTAGGCAAGTGCTTGTTTAATTGCTTTGCGGCTGCGTATATCTGGTAGGCAAGTTCACGACTTGGGGTAGTAATTACCGCCTGAACCTCTTGTTTAGCAGGATCTAATTGGGCAAAAATCGGCAATAAAAAGGCATGTGTTTTTCCACTACCAGTTGCTGACTGCCCAACAACACTTTTACCTTTTAGGATTAACGGGATCACCTTTCCCTGAACCGGAGTCGGCTGGTGAAAGTTAATCTCTTTAATCGCGTCTAAAAGGTATGGTTGTAAATCAAAATCGGCAAATGTTTTTGTTTGACCCATTATTGGCCTCCCTTCGTTACTTTTGGTATTCACTTACTAATGTATCTAATTCTTTTATCACTTGACTAATCTCGGCACGATCTGCCGCCTTAGCACCACTTGCTAGTGGATGTCCACCACCATCATGATTCTTAGCAAGCTCATTAATTACTGGTCCCTTTGAACGTAAACGGATCCGGAAATGGCCATCCTCTTGCTCTACGAATATTGCCCATGCTAAAACATTTTGAATTCGTCCAGGAAGTGAAACGACAGCTGAAGTTCCAGCTTCAGTAAGACCAAACTTAGTCAAAGTATCATTATCTAAAACAATATAAGCCGCTCCGCTCTCATTAATCGTTAAGTTTTCATAAACATAGGCTGATAAGCGTGCCACTGGTTCTGAAATTTCGTTTTCTCGCTGACTAATTGCTGACGCATCAGCACCAGCAGCCATCAACGCACCCGCTACTAACATTGTCCGTGGAGTTGTGGCAGGATATAGGAACCGTCCCGTATCCCCAATAATTCCCGCATAAAGTGCTGAAGCAGCCTTTTTAGGCATCTTTAATTCCTTTGCAAAGTGTTGGTAGAAAGAATAAATCATTTCCGAACAACTCGATGCTTCTGGTTCAACCCACATTAAGTCACCATATGGTTCGTCATTTGGATGGTGATCAATTTTAACTAACTCATCACCGTTATCAAAGCGGCGATCATCAATTCGGGGAGCATTCGCTGTATCAGTAACAATTACTAAGGCGCCATCAAAAGTTTGCCCGTCAATTTCGTCCATTTGTCCAATCCAGTCTAAGCCGGGAATGTCTTTCCCCACAGCATAAATTTGCTTATAGGGAAATGATGCTTTAAGGATCTCTGCCAAACCGATCTGCGACCCAATAGCATCCGGATCCGGCCGTTGATGACGATGAATAATAATCTTATTATACTTTTTAATTTGTTCAAGAATTGCTTCTAATTGATCAGCCATGTCGTATCTCCGTTTCTAAAATTAATACTCTTTAAAATTATAGCACTGCTAACCAGTTTGATTAAAACATTAATTTTACCGATAAATTAATTAAATGTCTAGGCCACCATTCCAAACCCGATAAAGCAAAATAAATGGGTCAAAACACTCACCGCGTGAATGCCTGACCCATTTATAGTTAGGAAATTTATATAAAGGTATATTTTAAACTTTGTACTAGTTTCCTACTCTTATTATTAATTAAGGTTTACTTAGCCTTGTCCATTGCGTGGCCACCGAAACCATTCCGTAATGCAGAAACAACCTTACCATCAAAGCTGTCATCTTGCATTGAACGGAACCGTTGGCTTAATGCTTCGTAGATAACTGGAGTTGGAACTTGCTTGTCCATAGCATCCATCAAAGTCCAGTGAGCTTCACCAGAACTGTGCATCCGACCAGCAATCTTATCAAGGTGAGGATCCTTTTCGAAGGCTTCTTGAGCCAATTCCATCAGCCATGAACGGATAACAGAACCATGATTCCACATCTTAGCAACAGCTGCGTTGTCGTAGTCAAAGTCAGAAGCTTCAAGAACTTCGAAACCTTCACCCATAGCTTCCATCATACCGTATTCGATTGCGTTGTGAACCATCTTAAGGTAGTGACCAGAACCAGCCTTACCGGTGTAAAGGTAACCATCCTTTTCAGCGATACCATCGTAAAGTGGAGCAAGACGTTCGTCAAAGACCTTCTTGTCATCCCCACCGATCATGAAGTTACCATCCTTGAGGGCACCCTTCCAACCACCGGAGGAACCGCAGTCGAAGTAGTGAATACCCTTTTCGGTAAACATACGGTTGTGGCCCATAGAATCTTTCCAGAAAGTATTACCACCATCAATAACAACATCATCAGCATCAAGCAATTCAGCTAACTTTTCCATGGTGCTGTCAGTTGGCTTTCCAGCTGGAACCATTACCCATACAGTACGTGGCTTATCAAGCTTAGAAACCATGTCTTCAAGACTGCTTGACTTAGTTGCACCATAAGATGCAGCTTCATCAACAAGGTCTTGATCCAAATCAAAGGCAACAACATCGTTACCATTGTTCATCATGTTTTGAGCAAGGTGAATACCCATCTTACCTAAACCAATCAATCCAATTTGCATTCTAAATTCCCTCCTGTTTTACAGTCGTGATGAGCGAAAATGCGAACACTCAACAATAATAATGACAATCGCTTATTGTCATTATGAAATTGCAAACTAAAAGGCTTGCAATAACATTCTTTAAAAGTTTCCCACGTTTCGCTATACGTGTCAATTACTTTTCGTCATTATTGTCATCTGATGCTGGAGCTTCAGATTTAGCTGAATCAGAAGCAGCTAGTTCTTCCTTAGTATCAGAACTAGTTTCTTCCTTTTCAGCAGCTTCTTCGGCTGGCTTATCTTCAGCCTTAGTTTCTGCGGTATCCGCTGGTTTAACAACCCGCGCAATTGCTACCATATCAAAAGTTAAGTAAATTCCTTCACAGTCCAAAGTAACTGTCCGGTCTTCACGGTTAATTGAATCAATTTTCCCGTGCATCCGACCAATTGTGACAACTTCATCACCCTTGTGCAACTGACTCATCATGTCTTGATGTTGCTTCCGTTGCTTTTGTTGTGGGCGAATCATAAAGAAATACATTAAAGCAATCATTAGAATGATTAAAATCATTCCAGAATAACTACTAGCACTGCTTGATGCAGCGCCAAGGTTCATAAATTGTAACCCGTTCACTGAATATCCATCCCTTCAAAATTCTTCAAGTTTAACTGTAACAAAAAACACGGTAAAAAGCTACTCACTACTAGGTAGAATAGTGATCAAAATCAATTAATTTTAGAACTAAGGTTAGCCACAAACTGGTTTAGCCAGAAGAGATTATGTTCCAAGATTAAACTGGTGTATTGTGGCGAATTTATTCTAGCAAGGTAATGGAGATAGGCGCGTGAATAGTGACTGGTACATACAGGACACTGACATTCTGAATCAATAGTTTCCCAGTCATCACTAAAGGACTCCCTAGTAAAATCAAGACGCTTTCCCTTATTCACCAATGCATTGCCCATTACTGCTTCGTGAACAGCAACATCAGAGTAAACTACATCAATCCCTGAACGAATTACCGTTCTCAATTGTTCAAAATTAGCCGTTGTCTTCGTTACCCGAAGACTTTCAAACGGTAGTAACTTTATTATTGCTGCAAGGTTACGCTTAATTTCAGCAAGTGAATCAACCTGGTCAGTTTGCGTAACAAAATAGCCAAACGGTCGCTGCCCCGTTACAAAATCAATGCTTTGGCGATGAAGTTTTTTTAATCCTCCGCCAGTAATTGGGAACAATGTGTCTTGATTAGTTGCATACCAATGTCCCATTAATTCTACTGCAGCAGCTAAATCATCAACCGGAGCATAGTAATTTACGTCACGGTATAACTGCTCGGTTATATCTGCTCCCGATTGTTCTTGAAGCTGGATTGCCTTCTTCGGTGATAAGCTAATCAACTGTCCCTGATTGGGCAGTCGAAAATTAACCCCATTAGTCTTATATCCTCGTGGTTTAGCAAGCTTACCAATTTCAGCAGCACCGGAAGTTGTAAAAAATATTCCTTGCCAACCGAGCACCCGGTGTAAATCAGGCAAATCTGCAAGATCCTTTTTTCTCAGTTTCTCTGCAAGAATTACCGGATCGTAATATAACGCCCGAGTGTTAGTGGTGCGAACTTGCCCTGGTCTTAAGTATTGAATTACATCTGCTGAATGAACAAGTAGTGGTGTCCTCAATTCTAACCCATTAACCACAAGCTTCCCGGTTCGCAATCCTTCTTTAATCCGATTAATTTCAAAATACTTATTCATAGCAACCTCACTTTGCCGGGTACTCTAAACCTAAATGCTTATAGCCGGCTGCCGTAACCATTCTTCCTCGTGCCGTTCGTGTTAAATAACCAATTTGAAGAAGGTATGGTTCATACATCTCTTCAATTGTTGACTTCTCTTCACCAATGTTAGCTGCGATTGTTTTTAACCCTACTGGACCACCATGATAGTAGTTAATCATTGTTAAAAGGAGCTTACGGTCAATCTCGTCAAGGCCCTGGTCATCAATTTGAAGCAACTTCAATGCCTGGCGAACACTCACTAAATCAATCGAGCCCTTTCCAGCAACCTGAGCAAAATCACGAACCCGCTTCAATAAGCGATTAGCAATTCGTGGCGTTCCTCGTGAACGTAAGGCTAATTCATGCGCTCCCTCATCTTCAATCTTGGTTTGAAAAATACCGGCTGAACGAAAAATAATCCTTGTCAACTCATCTTGGTTATAGTAACTCATGTGCTCCACAATGCCGAAACGATCTCGTAACGGGGCAGATAGCATTCCAGCACGAGTTGTTGCACCGATTAAAGTAAAAGGTGGGAGTGGAAAATGAACAGGGTGGGCTGTCGGTCCTTCACCAATTACAATATCAATATAGTAATCTTCCATTGCGGAATACAGCATTTCCTCAACTACTTTCGGCAAGCGATGAATTTCATCAATAAACAAGACATCTCCTGGCTTCAATTCATTCAGCAGGGCTACAAGGTCTCCTGGCTTTTCAATTGCCGGGCCACTCGTTGTTTTGATATTCACTCCCAGTTCATTGGTAATTACCATTGCGAGAGTAGTCTTCCCCAAACCAGGAGGGCCGTATAGAAGAACATGATCTAATGCTTCTTCTCGTTCTTTTGCGGCCTTAATATAGATATTTAATTCATGCTTGATCTTAGTTTGACCAATATAATCAGCTAGGCTTTGGGGACGAAGAGTTAGTTCAAATGCCGACTCTGCCTTTCCCGTTGTCTCGCCAGAAACTAGTTCATGTTCATCCTGATCTGCCATCCTCTCTAACCCCCTTCCTCTAGTTTAGTAGTCTTAAAGCATGGCGCAGATATTCCTCTGTAGAGGTTCCTGCTTCCTTTTCCAGTTCTTTTTTAATTCGCTTAACTTCCCGTTCTTTATAACCTAAAGCAGTCAGTGCTTCTAGGGCATCCTGTAAAGCCTCATTAACATCTTCACTCTCTGGTAATAGTGGTTTTAACAAGTTTGTTTCACTTGGCGCCAAACGTTCAATCTTATCCTTAAGATCTAAGCAAATCTGTGAAGCGGTTTTCTTACCAATTCCCGGAAACCTCGTCAGGTATTTAACATCATCATTGGCGATTGCATTGATTAACCCTTCATGATCTGGATTGGCTAAAATTGCCAAAGCACTTTTGGGACCAATTCCAGAAACATTGATCAACTGCATAAACAACTGCTTCTCATCTTCATCACTAAAGCCAAATAACGAAATATCATCATCACGAACGGCTTGATAAACATAAACGGTTACTTTTTGTTGCTTGTCAATATGATAACGATAAGGGTTGGCAACTAATAGTCGGTAACCGATACCGTTTACTTCAACCACAATGTAACGCGGTTCGACTACTGTAACTAGCCCGGTTAGGTATTCATACATTCTCTTGTACTCCTCTTTTAAAATTCGTGTTCATCAAAATCTTGAGCAAATGGGATATGCGAATCTTGAATCCGTTTAAACATTTTCTCTAAGTCACGGTCGTTAAAGTGAACCGTTACTGGCCTACCGTGCGGACAATTAAAGGGGTTTTCACATTGTGGCAATCGCTGTAAAAGCGCCTTAGCCTCACGATCATCAAGGTGGTGATTAGCTTTAATCGCCCGTTTACAACTCATCATAATTGCGGTCCGCTGACGAAAATCATGAACTGAAATTTTCCCATCATTAATCAGCCATTCAATCATTTCCTTAGCAGTTGCTTCTTCCTGCCCTTCTGTAAACCAAGTTGGGTGAGAACGTAAAATAAAACTATTCGGACCAAAAGATTCTAAGTGAAGGCCGACTGCCTCAAGGGTATCCAAGTGTTGAGTAATCGTCATCGTATCAACCGTTGAATAATTTAAGACTAATGGTACTAAAAAGGTTTGCTGATCATCGCTTACTTGGCCAATCTCTTTACGAAACTTTTCGTAATTAATTCGTTCCTGAGCTGCATGCTGATCAACAATATACAATCCATCCCCCGCCTGTGCTAAGAGAAAAGTTCCCTGCAACTGACCAATATACTGTAAATCAGGAAACCGTTTTTGTGATTGATCACTTTTATCTCGCACATCTAGTTCAATGCTTTCCGCCCGGGTAGATTTCTGGGGAGCCTGCTCATCCGGGCTGCCAAACGGGTAAACAATCCCCTCGTCATGATAACGTTGGTCAAACCTTTGCATCCGCGAGCTTGCCAGTTCGTCTTTCTTATGGATAACAACTGGTTCATGGACAATGCTATCGGCTGCATCAACATCCGCTGGCCCCCCATTTGTAATTACACTTGCAGAAGACGAAACGGTTGAAGAATGAGCAAAACTAGTCGATGGGGTTTCATACTGTTTAGCAGCCTCATTCAGTTGTCGTTCCAAATCATCCACATCGGGTTCGGCAGGAATGAATTGTTTAGCGTCTACATCAGGGATTAAGTTTTCTGTTGATATCCGTTGACGAATAACCTTGGCAATTAACCCTGCCAGTTGCGGCTCTTTGCTCAACCGGACCTCACGTTTGGCTGGATGCACATTGACATCAACCAATACGGGATCGAGCTGAATATTAAGGACGGCAATCGGATAACGGCCGACCATCAATTTTGATTCGTAGCCATTAATAATTGCTTTCGTTAATTCAAAATTGCGAATATAGCGATGATTAATCGTAATCGTAATGTATTGCCGTGATGCTCGCGTAAGTTCAGGTAAGGAAACTAAGCCACTAATCTTAAAGTCATTATCCTCTCCCGCAAAGGGAAGCATTTTCTTGCCAACCTGAATCCCGTAAATTGCGGCAACAACCTGTTGTAAATTATCGTTTCCTGCTGTTCGGAATAGCTCCTTATTATTATGCGTCAGGCTAAACGCTACTTGTGGATTAGCCAGAGCCAAGCGATTCACAATATCAGTAATTCGTGCCAATTCAGTTTGGGGTGATTTCAAATATTTTAACCGTGCTGGCGTATTAAAGAAAAGCTCACGAACTACCACATCGGTTCCTTGACGTGCTGGCCCTGGCTTTAAGTCAACTAATTCACCACCATGAATATGGATTAAGGAACCGGTCGTACTACCTGGTGTCGCTGTTGTTAAAGTAACATCAGCTACCGAGGCGATACTTGGCAATGCTTCGCCCCGGAATCCCATTGTCCGGACCTTAAAAAGATCGCGGCGAGTTGTAATTTTGCTGGTAGCATGGCGCTTAAATGCAATTTCAACATCGTCATCTGCAATTCCAGAACCATCATCAATCACTCTGATACTATCCAGGCCAGAATTTTCCACGATAATGTCAATTCGCTTACTATTGGCATCTAACGAATTTTCGACCAACTCCTTAACAATCGATGCCGGCCGTTCAATTACTTCCCCAGCGGCAATTTGATCCGCTAATACATTAGTTAATTCATGGATCTTTCCCATTTATGCCACCTTACTTTAACTTTTGCTGCCATTGATAAATTTGGTTCATAACGTCCATCGGTGTCATCCCCATCAAGTTGAGGTTCTTTAACTGCTTAATAATTTTTGCAGCTGCCGGATCCTTTGCTTTTGGCGCAGGAGATCCAAATAATTCCAGTTGCCCATTTGGATCAACCAGTGGCGGTTGAGGAACATCATGAGTAGTTCTTTCTTTAACTTTACTTGTCTCGGGTTGCTGCTTAGTGGAGACAGGAATCGTTGGCAGCTTCACATCCTTTTTTTCTAAAGAGCTAAGAATGTGATCAGCACGCTTAAGGAGATCTGCAGGCATACCAGCCAATTTAGCAACGTGAATCCCGTACGACTTATCTGCTGGTCCGGCACTCACCTTATGCAAGAAAACTAATTCACCATTTTTTTCGGTTGCACCAACATGGACATTCTTTAACCTAGACAAAGTCGTTTCAAGAGCAGTTAGCTCATGGTAGTGAGTCGAAAAGAGCGTTTTAGCCCGTAAATGTTCGTGAATGTATTCAATAATCGCTTGAGCTAGTGCCATCCCATCATAGGTAGCAGTTCCCCGACCAATTTCATCAAATAAGATTAAACTGCGATCAGTGGCGTGCATTAAAGCATTATTAGCCTCCATCATTTCAACCATGAAGGTACTTTCACCAGAAATTAAGTCATCCGCTGCCCCAATCCGGGTAAAGATTTGGTCAAAAATCGGTAATTCTGCCCGTTCTGCCGGAACAAAGCATCCCATTTGAGCCATCACCGCTGTCAATGCTAATTGCCGCATATAGGTACTCTTACCAGACATGTTTGGTCCAGTAATCAAAAGAATATCCGTTGATTCATCCATCATAACATCATTAGGAACGTATTCCTGATGCCCCATAAACTTTTCAACAACGGGGTGCCGACCATCCTTGATTTTCAATACGTGTCCCGTGTTCATTTGCGGACGAACAAAATGATAATCCTCACTGACAACCGCGAAGCTTTGGAGAACATCTAATTCCGACAATGCTTGAGCCAAACTTTGTAACCGTTTAATCTGGCCCTTCACTTTCTCCCGAATTTTAACAAAGACATCATATTCAAGTGCGGTTGATTTTTCTTGCGCCCCTAAAATTAATGCTTCTTTTTCCTTTAATTCAGGCGTTGAGAACCGTTCCGCGTTTACCAGTGTTTGCTTCCGTTCATAGCGATCACGAGGAATTTTACTAAGGTTAACCTTTGTTACTTCGATATAGTAACCAAAAACATGGTTATAGCCGATCTTGAGGTTATTAATTCCCGTTACTTCACGTTCGTGCTTTTGCAGATCTGCAATCCATTGCTTACCGTTATTCATCGCGTCACGGTACTCATCAAGCTGCTTATCATAACCATCCTTAATTACCCCGCCGTCAGTCACGCTAATTGGTGGATCTTCAACAATTGATTTTTCAATCAAGGATGCCACATCGCTTAACGGATCAAGCTGCTTTTCTAAGTCCGCAAACGCCGGTGCATCAAGTGTCTCTAAGGTGTACTTAATTTTTGGTACTTGGAGCAATGAAGTCTTTAACTGAATTAGGTCCCGGCCATTAACACTTCCGTATGCCACTCGGCCAGCAAGACGCTCTAAGTCATAAACCTTAATCAATTCTTGCTGAATATTATTTCGCTCAAAATAGTGTTCAAGGAGCTCTTGAACCTTATCCTGACGAGCACCAATTTGTTTTGGGTCAATTAATGGTCGATCTAGCCACCGTTTTAATAGTCGACTTCCCATTGCCGTTTTTGTTTCGTCAAGTAACCAGGCTAACGTTCCCTGTCGTTTACCGCTCCGCATATTGGTCATTAATTCAAGATTAGTTTTTGAATAGTGGTCAATCTTCATAAAAGAACTGGGCCGGTAGGAAATTGCTTTTTGCAAATGCGCTAGTGAGCGTTTTTGCGTTGTTAGCAGGTATGAAACCAGAAGTGAAACAACAGCTTGCTGCCCCTCGTCAGTTAAATCTTGAGTTAAGTAACTCACTTCTGCTTCATTCACAATTTCAGGCTGGTGTGATTGTAAAATATTTCTTTTAGTCAACTGCTGCTTAAAATCATCTTCAACTGAATCATCAAGGACAACTTCCCGACTCTGCAGGTTAATTAACTCGTTAATCGTCTCGTCCTCACTTGCAAAATCAGTTGTTTTTAACTCCCCAGTTGATAAATCAGTATAAGCCAGATAATAATGACCATTTTGACGAATGATTCCTGCCAAGTAGTTATTATTTTTAGCTTGATCACCATTCAAGTCCATTTGAGTTCCTGGAGTAATTAACCGGGTAACCGCCCGTTTAACCATCCCCTTTGCCTTCTTGGGATCCTCCATTTGCTCACAAATTGCAACCTTATATCCTTTATCAATTAATACATCAATATAGCTATTTACGGCTCGATGAGGAACACCACACATTGGAATTGGGTTCTTAGCACTATGATTTCTTGTTGTTAGCGTTAACTCAAGCAATTGAGCACCCTTAATGGCATCGTCGTTAAAGAGCTCGTAAAAGTCCCCTAACCGGTAAAATAAAAATGCATCTGGGTATTGATCCTTGACCTGTTGGTACTGTTCCATCATTGGCGTTGTTTTCTTTGCCACCTAATTTCACCCCATAAATTTTCTCTCTATATAACTTAAAACGTTTTTTTACCGTATCTTTACTTTATTTATTATATTTTTTGCGTAATTCAAGTGCAAGAAAGAGGATGGCAAAATAAAGAAAGAGGCCAGGAAGTAACCTAGTCTCTTCACCATATTAAAGCATTTTCCCCTAACATGTCATTTACTTTGCATAGTCGATCGCACGAGTTTCACGAATAACAGTTACCTTGATATGTCCAGGGTATTCAAGCTCCTGTTCAATCTCCTGTTTAATATCATGAGACAAAGCAATTGCTTGAAGATCCGAAATTTTCTTTGGTTTGACTATTACCCGCAGTTCACGACCTGCCTGAATTGCGTAACTATGATCGACACCATTATGGTCATTTGCAATACTTTCTAGTTTCTTTAAGCGTTGAATATATTGTTCAAGCGATTCACTTCGTGCACCAGGACGTGCACCAGAAATAGCATCAGCAGCCTGAACAAGCGCAGCAATCACTGATTTTGCTGGAACATCGCCGTGGTGTGAAGCAATCGTGTTAATTACTACTTTGTTTTCCTTATACTTAGTAGTTAATTCAACACCTAGTTCAACATGCGAACCATCAACTTCGTGGTCAATTGCCTTTCCAATATCATGAAGAAGACCTGCCCGCTTGGCAAGCGTCACATCTTCTCCCAACTCTGCTGCCATTATTCCAGCAAGCTTAGCAACTTCAACCGAATGATCAAGAACGTTTTGACCATAACTTGTCCGGTACTTCATTCGTCCAATTGTCTTAATCAAGTCCGGGTGCATTGAATGAATTCCGAGATCAAAAAGAGCTTGTTCTCCAGTTTCTCGAAGGTTAGCATCCATTTCTTGGCGCGCTTTATCAACAGCTTCTTCAATTCTTGCCGGATGAATCCGGCCATCCTGAATCAACTTTTCCAAAGCAATCTTAGCAATTTCACGCCGAACCGGATCAAATCCGCTTAACACAACAGCTTCAGGAGTATCATCAATAATCAAATCAATTCCTGTCAGAGTTTCTAGGGTCCGAATATTTCGTCCTTCTCGACCAATAATTCTCCCCTTCATGTCATCGTTTGGTAAGTTAACAACAGAAACTGTTGCTTCAGAAACAACATCCGCTGCACTTCGTTGAATTGCTTCAACAATCAACTTCTTTGCCGTCTTATCAGCAACTAATTCAGCGTTTTGCTCACTATCACGAATCATAATTGCCCGCTCAGTCTTTAGTTCTTCCTTAACCTGAGCTAAGACCTGTGCTTTTGCTTCATCGTGAGACAGTTGAGCAACTTTTTCCAATTCTTGTTGTCGCTGTTCAATTAATGAATCTGCCTTTTCTTGAGATACTTTTAACTGGTTAGTTTGTTGTTCAAGTTGGTGTTCCCGTTTACCAACAGCACCTTCTCGCTTTTCAAGAGCATCATCTTTACGATCTAATGAGGTTTCCCGTTGTAAGAGACGATCTTCTTGCTTTTGAACCTCATTCCGTCGTTGTTTCAGTTCTTGTTCAACACTTTCTCGGTAACGATGGCTTTCTTCCTTGGCTTCTAAAATAGCCTCTTTTTTCGCCGTCGCTGCATCTTGTTTTGCAGTGGAAAGAATTTGCTCTGCACTTTGATTAGCAGCTTTAAGTTGCTTTTCAACAGAAACTTTATGAATTGCATATCCAATAATAATACCGATAACCATAGCAAGCGCGGCGAAAACTAAGCCGAAAGCTTCCATCATTTCACCTCCGCTTTCACTATTTTTATTATTGGTTCAATTAATTAGTTTAATTTAACCGTATGATAAATTAAATACCACACAAATTAAATTTTAAGCTTGCCGTTAATTGGTGTCAACCATTCTTTCAATAATTAAAGAAGGCCGGGAAAAACAAAATGCTTTCCCCGGTCTTTATCTATTACCAGTAGTTATTAAAATTGTTACTTTTTGCTTGCTTCTTCAATTGTTTCTTGCTTAGCCTCGGAACTAGTACTTTGCTTCTCATTCTGGGCCTTATTTGCGGTATCCTTTAATGGTTCCATTCCATTGGCTTCACGAACCTTATTCATCAGCTCAGTCATACTATCAGGATGTTCAGCCAACCACTTCTTGGCATTTTCACGTCCTTGACCGATCCGTTCATCGCCATATGAGTACCACGCACCAGACTTCTTAACGAGGTCTTGCTCGACAGCCATGTCAAGAAGCTCACCGGTCTTGGAAATTCCTTCACCATACATAATGTCAACTTCAGCACGCTTAAATGGTGGAGCAACCTTATTCTTAACGATTTTAATTTTAGTCCGGTTACCAATAACATTAGTCCCGTTTTTAATCTGCTCAGACCGCCGAATTTCCATTCGAATTGTTGAGTAGAACTTTAATGCTCGCCCACCAGTAGTAGTTTCTGGGTTACCGAACATCACACCAACTTTCTCACGAATTTGGTTGATAAAAATGGCAATCGTCTTTGTCTTATTAATTTCCCCAGAAAGCTTCCGCAATGCTTGTGACATTAACCGTGCCTGAAGACCAACGTGGGCGTCCCCCATCTCACCTTCAATTTCGGCACGCGGAACAAGCGCAGCCACTGAGTCAACAACTACCAAGTCAACTGCTCCACTAGAAATTAATGCATCCGCAATTTCTAGCCCTTCTTCACCAGTATCTGGTTGGGAAAGAAGTAAGTCATCGACATTTACACCTAATGCCTCTGCATATTGAGGATCAAGGGCGTTTTCAGCGTCAATATAGGCAGCAGTCCCGCCTTGACGCTGTACTTCAGCAACCGCTTGTAAAGCAACTGTCGTCTTACCTGAACTTTCAGGACCATAGATTTCAACAATTCGCCCCCGAGGGTAGCCACCCACACCAAGGGCCTTGTCAATTGCTAATGAACCACTTGAAACTGTAGCAATCTTCATATCGGCTGCGTCTCCCATCCGCATGATGGAACCCTTACCGAAATTCTTTTCAATTTTACGAATTGCGACATCAAGTGCTGCTTTTCGTTGATCAGCCAAAATAATTCCTCCTTTGAAACGGGATATCCGTTAATAATCATAACAGTTTTGGACAAAAAAACAAGAATTTTAGCAAACAATCGTTCGGTTATTTTTTTAATTCTTGTAAAAGCATCTGTAAACCATATTGGACGCTCAATAACCGAATTTCTTGTCGTCCCAAATATCCGGCCAGTCGCAACTGCTTAGAGATAGTAGGTTGCCCTTTACGCGCCAGTCCAATCCACACCGTTCCAGCTGGTTGTCCTTCTAATTCATCAGGTCCGGCTACCCCTGTAAAGCCGATCCCAAAGTCAGCATCGAGTTTCTTTCGTGAGTTATCTGCCATTGCCTGAGCAGTCGCGCTACTTACAACCCCGTTTTGTTTAATTAGTGAAGCTGGAATACCAAGTAAGTTAATTTTTGCTTCAGCAGCATAGGTAACAAAGCCACCATTAAAGATCGCTGAAGCTCCAGGTACAGAACAAACCGTACTTTGAAAGAGTCCGCCAGTTAAGCTTTCAGCTCCCGTAATTGTTAACCCTTGTTGCTTAAGGAGACCAACAACTTCATTAGCTAAATTAAAGTCGTTCCCCATTCCCAGATAGTATTGTTGCTCTTTTTTCAGAATTGCCTTAGTTACTTGGTCAAAGATTGCCTTAATATCCGCTTGTACATTTGCAATTATCGTCAACCGCAACTCAATATTAGTTGGTTTGACGTAGGAAGTAATAGCAACATTAGGATAGTCATCCATTATCGGCTTTAACTCGCTCATTAAGGTTGATTCGGGACGACCAAGGAAATGGAGTGCTCGTGTTTTAATTGTTTTTTGAATACTAAACTCTTTGATAATTCGCGGAAGCACCCCCTGCTCCACCATTGTCTGAAATTCGGCAGGTGGTCCAGGAAGAATTACCACTCGGTGCTTTTTCGCTTTAAACCAACTTCCTAAGGCGAGTCCCCGTGAATTTGGAATCAGCTCACCAATATATTGTGCCTGTCGCTTATTTTCAGGCTGAACCGGAATTTGCCGCTGTGCAAAGATCCTCAAAAGATGGTGCCAGGTTTGATCATCGGTCTTTACCAGTGCTCCAACACCACGGGCAACCGCTGACAAAGTAACATCATCTGCTGTTGGTCCTAAACCGCCACAAACAAAAGTAATCTCTGCGCGATCTTGTGCATTCCGCACACAGTCAATAATGGCGATCGGATCATCTCCGACTGTCACTTGTGATGCTACCGTAATGCCTAACGAATTGAGCTTTTTTGCTAAAAATGCCGAATTAGTATTCACAATTTCACCACGCTGAAGTTCATCACCAACCGAAATAATTTCTGCATTCATGTTTTTTGCCTCCAACTATCAATAACGTAAAATTACTTTAATTTTATTTTTTATGGAAAATAATTTTGATTGCCCTAGATAAATGATATAACTAATTTCTAAGAGATATAAGTCTTAAGCAAAAAAGCTCTAGTATCCAGATAAACTGGAACTAGAGTTTTTCAGTTACGAATGTTCTTAAAAATAGCTTAGTGCTTATTCCTTAATATTTTCCTCTTTAGCAAGCTTAGCCACACGGTTTTCGTTAAACATAATATAGATTAACAACAAGAGGGCAAGCGTTGCGGCTGAATAGAGGACAATGTTACTTGCTAACCAACCATACTTGGATACTAAGACCCCAATTAAGGCAGTTGCTAAGGTTTCACCAAAAATGTACTGGAAGAAGCCCATGAATCCTGTTGATGATCCAACAGCAAACTTCGGAACAGCTTCATTAACCATTAAACCAACCAATGTTAATGGTGCATAAATTAAGGTTCCCATAATGAAAAGGACAGTAACAATTAAGGCATGACTTGTACTAAAGAAGTAAGTAGTCAGGCAAATGAAAAGTAAGATAACGCAAGCGATACAAACAATTGCCCGCCGATCTTTCAAGAAGTCAGAAATGGCACCCATGATAATAACACCAGGAACAGCTGCTAATTCAAAGATCCCAACTAACCACTTAGCAAATGATGGACTAAACCCCTTAGATTGAACAAGGAAACTAGGAATCCAACTCATAACCCCGTAACGAACCAGGTAAAGAGACATTGAAGTTAACGTGATCGCCCAAACTACCTTATTAGTTAAAATGTACTTTACAAAGATTTGTGGCAAGGTTAAATTTGTCAATTCTGATGAAGAAGCCTTACCGTTTTCAAGGACAACTTCATCACCAGTATATTGAGAAATGCTTGGCAAACCTACAGTTGTTGGCCGATCAGCACCACAAATCAATACGAAGGCAGCAATAATCAGTGAAACAACTGATGCCGTGTAGAACACAGCTGGGATTGAGCCAGAAAACATGAAAGTTGCTAATTGGACAACGGCAACACAGACAAAGGCACCAGCGTTGTGGGCAGAGGACCAAATGGAGTAAATAGCTCCACGGTGCTTCTTCCCCCACCAAAGTTGAACAATCCGTTGACATGCAGCGGCACCCATCCCTTGAGCAACTGACATTACAAGCATTAAGAACATCATTACATAGAGGTTCCTTGTAGCCCCTAACCCGAAGTTCAAAATTGCTGAAATAATCAATCCAGTTGCCAGGTAGTGGTTTGGATTACTCTTATCACTGAGTGCTCCCATGAATAGCTTAGAAATACCATAACCAATACCAAAACATGAAAGAACCATCCCGATATCAGCTGTGGTAAATCCATATTGCTTCATAATGTCGTTCTGTTCGGTTGTAAAAATAAGACGAATAACATAATAGCCAATGTAACCAATACAGATTGACAATAAAACACCAACTTGACGCCACTTATAAACGGTTGAAATTTTATCCTTCGGAACCTTAGTTTTAGCATCAGGAGCTGGTTTTAAAAATGAAAGCATAACTACATCTCCTTAATATGAAATCCCTTTCAAGAAAAAGGTACAGGCCGATTTTAACATATTTCAAAATATAAATGAACATTTTTTTCAAAAATATCAATAACTGGTTTTATCAAAACAAAAACGACTTCACTCAAAGCTAAGCAAAGTCGCCGTTTCGGATATATAAAACTAATAGTTATTTAAAGCCGTCTGAAAAGACATCTCGTCCCTGAATAAAGTAGTCAACCCCAGAATAAATGGTAAAGAATAGGCAAATATATAGCATAATTTGACCAAATGGAATTCCCCAAATTGCAAAAATCACGTTATTAAGAAGTAAAAAGATAATTGCAATAAACTGAGTAGTTGTTTTAATTTTCCCTGGCATTTTAGCGGCCAGAACAACACCGTCTTGCTCTACTAATAAGAGGCGCAACCCGGTAACTGATAATTCTCGCCAGATAATAATTGATGTTACCCAGGCAGGAACAATCTGATTACCAGTCAAAACAATAAATGCCGTCATTACCAGTAATTTATCTGCTAGCGGATCAGTAAACTTCCCAAAATTAGTTACCAAGTGATGTTTCCGTGCAATTCGACCGTCTAAATTATCAGTCAATGTTGCTGCGATAAACAAAATTGCAGCAATGAATTGTGAAACAGGAATCGTTGCTCCCCAGAAGCTGACTGCTCCCCACGATTGTAATGGCAGAACCATTAATAGCAAGAAAAAGGGAATAATGATTAACCGCACAACGGTTAGTTTATTAGGTAAATTCAAATTGCTTCCTCCTCATAACCATTAGCGTGATTGCGTTTGGTTAGTTTGTGACTGTTGTGTTTGCGTCCGGTTCTGACCTTGATTTGTAGTAGTCCTGGGCGCATTAGTTGTCGTTTGATTGGTTTGGTTTGTTCTCGTCGTCTGCGTAGTAGTCTGCTGACCGCTAGTGGTTCGACTAGAAGAACCGCTGCTTGACACGGATGAACTTGATGAGTTACCAAAGTGAATCGTTACTGTTCGAGTATTATTGTAGCGACCATTATCCGTAAAGTTAATCTTCTTGTTACCAAGTCTTAAGGTAGTAGCTGAAGCATTACCAACCGTAATAACAACGGTATTAGTAGTTCGCTTAATAGTTACATCAGCCGTTGAATTAGCGTCCATTGTCCGACTTAAAGCACTAGTGCCATCGGTAGTAACACTGTTCCATGCCCGACCACTTGTCTTGATTTGTAACTTAGCATCCTTCTTTAATGAAGCGGCATTGTAAGTAACGCTATTATTATTCCGGCTAGCTTCTGTTAATTTAATAGCTGTACTCTTCTTCGTCTTAGTGGAGCTCTTCTTTACAGAACTGCTACTCTTCTTTCGGCTTTCACCTGAAACCGAAACGGAGCTATTATCAATCTTGGTTGAAGAATCCTGGTGGCCACGAACAATCGCAGTTACCCAAATTGCAGCTAAAACAATCACGATTACACACGCAATAATAATAGTTGGCATGTATTGGCGAACTTTACTAACTCCTTGACTAACGGTTTTCCGCCGATTTGCCCGTGTTTCAACTGCCTGACTAATATGATCGGAATATTCCTCTGTCTTCGCCTTAGGTAATTGTTCGTTAAACTCTTTTAATAACTCATTGCCATCAAGGCCCACCGTATCTGCATACTGCTTAATAAATGCCCGAACGTAAAAGTCGCCTGGCAACTCATCAAATTTTTCGTCCTCAATTGCAATTAAGTATCGTTTCTGAATCTTCGTTAACTGTTGTAAATCATCTAACGTATAGCCCTTAGCTTGTCGAGCATCGCGTAGCTTCTTTCCAATTTGGATTTGTTGTTCATTATCGTTTTCACTCATTGTGATATCTCCATCTCTGAATTTTAATCCTACCTGCTAATTATAGCATGGCATCCCGCTATTAATTATTAAGAAAGTCTTGAATTAACGGTGCTGGGGAATGATTTGGAATACAGAAATTCCCTGTGAAACAATGAAGCGCTTGGCAACATCATAAAGGTCATTCAAATCAATTGATCGTAATTCCCTAATCTCATCCATCAGGTTAGCACCATCAAAGAAACTTCCTCCATAATGGTTTGCAACAGCCTCTGGTGAATCCAATAAGCCAGTTAAACGGCCAATCTCCGCATTCTTGATTTCATTAAAGCGTGTTCTCGCGGCATCAATTTGCTGATCCGCACTTTCTAAAATAGCAATCACTTCGTCCGCAAATCGTTCCATTTGATCGGTGTCAGAACTGAAATATGCAAAGTAAAAATCCCGTTGCATTTCTAAATTATAAGCAAATGAATCGTCAAGAACCTCATTGTTGTATAACCGTAAATAATTGTCCGAAGTATCATCAAAAAGAACATCAAGTAACAAATCAATTGCTAATTTATAATGTAATCGTTCTCGACCACTTTCAGGCATCTCAATTCCGCGCAACCCAACAATGACTTTTGGTCTAGCCACATCCATCGTTAGGGACCGAAACGGAATAACATCGTGAGCAGATGGATCATTAAGGTTAAATACCCGCTCTGGTGTTATTGCAGGTAAGAATTGCCGACGACTTTGATTATCAGTTACCCACTCAACAGCCTCATCTGGATCCAACTTTCCTGCCAATACTAGGTTCATATTACTTGGTTGATAGAAGGTCCGATAAGTTTCCATTAAGTACTCGGGAGTAATTTTACTAATACTATCAACAGTTCCTGCAATATCAATGTGCATGGGATCATTAGGATAAAGGTTACCTAAGATTCCAAGATATAACCGCCAGGAAGCGTCATCCTCATACATTTTTATCTCTTGACCAATAATTCCCTGTTCTTTCTTTACCGTTTGTTCTGTAAAGTACGGTTCCTGGACAAAATCGAGCAGGACATTCAGACTTTCCCGAACATGATCGGTAGTGGAAAAGAGGTAACTAGTTTGAGTGAAGCTCGTAAAGGCGTTTGAATCAGCGCCAAGTTTCCCAAATAAGTCAAAGGCATCATGATCAGCCTTTTCAAACATTTTATGTTCTAAGAAATGCGCGATCCCGTCTGGAACCTGAATTGCGTCTTTTTTGCCGTACGGAACAAAATGATTATCAATTGAGCCAAAATTAGTAGTAAAAATTGCATAAGTTTTATGATAACCACTCATTGGAATCATCTGCAAAGATAAGCCGGTTGCTAGCTGTTGCCGGTAAACCGGTTGGTTGAATTCGTCATAAACTTCTTTATTCATATAGTTTTATTTTTCACCACTCAATAAATAACTTGCCTGTAGCTTGATCATTGATGCAACTTTCATCACATCATTCTTTGTCACCCGGTTGATTTGATTTGCAAAGTCTGTTTGTTCCCCTAATGAAAGTAATTGGTTAACCAAGTGATGTTCTAAAATGTTATTTGCAAGATCAAAACCAGCATAATGCTGATTAACTAATGCATCCTGAACTTCACGCATTAAGTCTCCAGTAAAGTTTCCGGTTTGGAGTTCGGTTACCTGTTCCTGGATCATTGTTAAAGCGGTCTGGTAATCAGTTGACTGGATCCCGGTCTGCACGTTAACTAATCCAGAGAATGGTGCCAGGCGACTTGAAGCGTAATATGCTAATCCTGCCTTTTCACGAACATTAGTAAATAGTTTTGAATAAGGTGTCCCACCAAAGAGACCATTGAAAACGAGAGCAGCCGGATACAGCGGATCACGGTAATAAATCGGCAGGTGATAACCAAGGTCTAGTTTAGCCTGACTAACATGTTGCTGCTCTTCTTGACTAACTATATCTTCATGAACTTGTTGAAAGTAGAATGGTTGGTCGGGAAGTTGTGGATTTCGGTCAGCAAATGGTAATTGATAAATTGCTGAATACACGTTTTCAGGATCAACATTTCCCAAAACAAAAATATCAATTTTATCCTGATTAATCATCTTTTCATATGTTTGAACAAGACTTGCTGGCGTACAGTAATCAAGATCCATAATTTTACCAAAGCTTGGCGTCCTCATCACAGAATCAGGAGAATAATAAAGCTTTAATAATTGCTGATTAGCATAAAATTGTTTGTCATCATATAGCGCCTTAATTGAACTAGCAAGGTTATTTACCTGCAGACGAAATGTTGGGCTATCAAATTCACCATCATCAATTAATGGGTGGAATAGTACCTGATTAATTAACTCAGTTACCTGTGCAAATAAATTATTCTGTGCCAACTGATTATTAATAAAACTTGATCGCAGTCGAACGGTATGCAACTGGCCTACCCGACCAACACCAAGCGAAACAAATGCTCCATACAATTTTGCCATCTGACGTGCAAGCGCTGTTTGTGTCGGATAAAGATGAGTACTTGTTTCTAATAGGTTAGCAAGGAGGTTCCTTGCTGTGGCATTCGTAGTTGTCTGTGGTGTCGCAAAGTCAATCAAGATATGGGTCATCTTAAACTGCTTTGTCGGAATAACATGCAAATCGACACCCTTAGCAAGACGATAATCCACTGATATATCTCCCTTCCCCAATGCAATTAAAATTATAGATCGAACTAAATCATACTGAATAATAATACTTTATCAGGCTCTAAATTACAAACTTTGCCGATAATTTAATTTTAAAAAAGATGTGGTCCCTAGCATTTAATCGTTAAATACCAAAGACCACTTTTATGGTTTAAATATGTCACAGATAATTTTTTAATCCGCACCAAGGTAGTTACTATTAGTGCCAAACCACTTCTGGTTAATTTTTCTTAACTCACCATTCTTCTGTAACTTACCCAGTCCAGCATTAATTTTGTGGCGCAGAGTCTTGTCACCCTTCCGCATTCCCACGGCATAATACTCAACAGGAAGTTCTTTACTAGAATAGGTCCTGTATGACGCACTATTTTTTTGGTGTTTAATATAATAATCGGCATATACCTGATCCATCAAAATTCCCTGAATCCGGTTTGCATTTAAGTCAATAAATGCGTCCGGGAAAGTATCATAGAGGACTGGTTTCTGGTTTTTAATTAAGTCCTTAAGAACCTTAGGCCGCTCGTCCAATGCGGTAAGTCCAGTTGAACCATTCTGAACCCCTAATGATTTTCCCTTCATATCAGCAAAGTTTAAAATATTAGACGCCTTTTTGGTAACAAGAATCTGTTCGTTCTTCAAATATGGCCGACTGAAAGCAACTTTTTTCCGTCGACTAGGGTTAATTGAATACCCATTCCAGAGCAAATCAATTGTCCCATTTTTCAATTCCGTTTCCTTCATTGACCAATCAATTGGTTGAAAATCAGCCTTAATCCCGTACTGCTTAAAAACGGCCCGTGCCAAGTCAACATCATACCCAACTAACTTTCCGTTTTTTTGCCGAAAACCCATCGGAACAAAGCTATCATCTAGACCGATAACAACCCGCTTTCTGCGTTCAATTCGGTTCCAGGTATCTTGAGTATCCGCACGTTGGGTAACACTCTCACAACCACTAAGAATAATGACGGGCGTAATTAAAGCTAGAAGCACCAGCCAATATTTAATTTTACGCATCGCAAGCACCTCTCATTCTTAGTCTCGACTTTGATCAAGCGGATTAACCTTCAGTAAATCGTCAGCAATTTCTTCAGCAAAGTCCAAATCGTGAGTAACTACTAACTGGGTTACTCCACCCTTCTTTAACGAAAGAATAATGTTAGCAACATCTTGACGAAGGTTCGGGTCAAGAGCTGACGTTGGTTCATCATAACAAAGAATTTTAGGCTTCATTGCTAAGGCTCGCGCAATTGCTACCCGTTGCTTTTGTCCACCAGATAATTGCCAAGGATAAAGGTTTCCTTTTGTTGACAACCCTAATTCAGCTAATAACCCCTGAGCTTTTTTTACTGCCTCATCTTTTGATTGTTTAAGTACCATCGTTGGCGCAAGGGTAATATTCTCCATTACTGAAAGGTTCGGGAAAAGGTTAAAATCTTGAAAGACAACCCCAATTACCCGATCTGAAGCACCTGTTCCTTGAGGATCGAATGGTTTGCCATCCATCAAGAATTCACCACTATCAGGAGTATCTAAGCCAGTAATGCAACGCAGCAAAGTCGTTTTCCCAGCACCAGAAGGACCAACAATACAAAGAATCTCATCGTCCTTAACGGTAAGGTTAACATTATCAAGAATTACCCGATCGCCGAAGCTTTTCTTTAAATTTTTAACTTCTAACATTGACTACTCCTCCTTACTTAAAATATGAGTACCGCTTTTCGACTTGCCGTAATACCAACGTACAAATTCCAACAAGAATTAGGTAAATTAAACCAACTAGGAGCAACGGGACAAGAGTAACATCCCGTGAAGTTGCCACATTCCCCGCACGTAAGAGGTCACCAAGACCGATAACATAAACTAAGGAAGAATCTTTTACCAGGTTAATGACTTCATTTCCAATTGATGGGATAACGATTTTAACAACTTGGGGAATAATAATCTTCCGGACGGTTTGCCAGTAATTTAACCGTAACACTTTGGCAGCTTCATACTGACCAACGCTAACAGATTGAAAACCACCACGGAATATTTCCGCAAAGTAAGCAGCGTAATTAAGAATAAATGCAACTAAAGCCGCATCGTATCGTTGAAAAACAACCCCAATAATTGGCAGCCCATAAAAGACAAAAATTAATTGCAGAAGTAACGGTGTTCCCCGCATTAGCCAAACATAAATTTCTAAAACCCATTTAAGTGGCTTAACCTTTGATGTTAGCCCCAAACTTACAATGATTCCTAAGGGGATTGAAATAATTAGTGTCCAAAAAAAGATTTGTAGCGTTAATCCAGCCCCTTGAATAAGTGAAGGCAAGATTTGTGAAACATAATTGAGTGACATTTTAAAACCTCCTTGAATTGCGAAAAACGTTAACCAAAAAAATCCTCTTAAACTAGCATTAGTTTAAGAGGACGAACAAGTCGTGGTCCCACCTCATTTTATAATTACCTCACAGTAATTACCTCGTGAGTCTAATTATTCGGAAAGAGAAAAACGCCCTCATAGTCAAATATGACTATGAGGGCGTTTTACGCGGTTCCACCTCATGTTGTTACTTTCTCACAAAAGCAACCTCAGTAAGTTCATTAATTAAACTCCGCGCTGTAACGGGCTTCCCCGGATCCACCTACTTACTTCAACGGATCAACTTGCAGATGTGATTCAAGAACACTAACCCATTCACATCCCACCACCGTGAACTCTCTAAAGGATAAGTTAATTCTTTACTAGTCTGTTCTTCGTTTTTTGATATTGTCATGTATCCTACACTTGATAATTCACTTTGTCAATCCTTTTTAAGATCTTTTTTCTGTTAAAGCCCAAGTATAAATTGCCTGAATTGGCCAATAAAGGATTACAAAGTAAACCAAATTAAGCGCTAAGGTTGG
Source organism: Limosilactobacillus urinaemulieris (assembly GCF_932750685.1). NCBI lineage: Bacteria > Bacillati > Bacillota > Bacilli > Lactobacillales > Lactobacillaceae > Limosilactobacillus > Limosilactobacillus urinaemulieris. Next base: position 50,865 of record NZ_CAKOBX010000001.1, read on the forward strand.
TGCAAGGGTGTACACAAGGTAGTCACCAATATTCATATGCGTGATCCCTACTAACGAATATGCCCAGTACGTTAACGTTACAAAGGCGACAATATCAATAAAGAATATCATAATAATCGTTAAAAATGACTGGCTAAAATATCTCGAGAGAACTTTAGTAAGTTCAACGATTAACGGAAAAAGGAAAATATCTAATCCTAAAATTCCCGTAAAGTAGACATCAAATATGATCCCCGCAAGTGCAGCAAAAGGAATTAACGGAATTTCAATATCTTCTTCAAAATAATACGAGAGAACCAACCAAAGCAGCACCAACTCACTCATCATTGAATATGGATAGCTAAAAAACAACTTTGCCCAGACGTTACTTAGTGAACCATCTAAGAACAATGATATAAACAATCCTAACGGAAAAATGTATCTTAATCTCGATAATCTATACATTCAACCACCTCGATTAAGCCGGTTCGGCAACGGTCACAATATTAACGTCATTCATATCAGCAGCGGGCTTAATATATACCTTTTGGGCTAATCCGTAGTCGTCTTTCCCTACACGAGTTACGCGACCAACATAAAGGCCCTTCGGTGTTACTCCACCCATACCACTCGTCATTACCTTAGTTCCCTTCTTCAACTTAGCCTTAGAACTAACTTGTCCCATAATTAGCTCATCAGTTGAAGCATCGTAACCGGTAATAATTCCGTTAACGGTTCGGCCATTAGTTCCATCAATCGTTACGGCAAACCGATTGGCAGATTCACCAGTATTGCTTAATAGTTCAACCTTACTATTAGTCTTGTTAACCTCACTAATTCGGCCAATCAAACCACTACCACTCATTACTGGCATATTTTTCTTAATTCCATTAGATTGTCCCTTATTAATTACCAATTGTTTCTGCCATGATGATGGTGTTCTCATCATTACAGAAGCCGTAATTGTATTGTAATCAGTCAAAGACTTATTAAGCTTTAATTCTTGCTTTAGTTCTTTATTTTCCTTTGCTAAGGTCTGATCACGGACCTTTGTTTGTGCTAATTCAGTTACCTGTTGCTTTAATTCCCGGTTTTCAGAATATGTATTCATCAATTGCCCTACAGAACTAAAACCACTCTGAACGGCATTTACCGGAATAGCAACGACTCTATCTACAAAGCCAACGATATCATTACCAAATTGTTGGATCAATGGGGGCGTATTCCGACGATTGCGCATTGAGACAGAACCGGCCATTAAACCGAAACACGCAATTAAAATTAGCACAAGAATAACAAGCCGTCGATTGGAAAAAAACTTGCGCATTTTATTCCTCCAGCATTTCTTTACTAGCTAATAAGAAAGGACTGGACAAAACAAATCGTTTTGCGACCAGCCCCATCCCGTTACTTATTACTTTTTCTTCATTACATCGATACTCTTTAATGATTCACCTGTCCCAGTTGCAACACAGTCAAGCGGATCATTTGCAATAAATACGGGAACCTTAGTAGCATCGGCAATTACGTCAGGTAAGTGCTTTAATAACGCACCACCACCGGTGAGGACGATTCCGTGATCAATCACATCAGCAGCTATTTCTGGAGATGTTTCTTCTAGAGTCCCTTTAATTGCATCAATGATTGAGTCAACAACATCCTGCAAAGCAACGGAAACATCTTTTGCAGAAACTTCCATTGTCTTTGGTAATCCGGTAACAAGATCCCGTCCCCGAACTTCTGTTGAACCCATTTCAGCAGCTGCATCTGTAGAAGCAGAACCAATATCCCATTTAATCTTTTCGGCAGTTCGTTCACCAATCAGCAGGTTCATGTTTTGACGAACATATTGTGCAATTGCATCATTCATTTCATCCCCAGCCATCCGAATTGAACGACTAGAAACAATGCCACCTAATGAAATAGTAGCAACATCGGTAGTTCCACCACCAATATCAACAACCATGCTTCCTGTTGGATCCATAACTGGAAGACCAGCACCAATAGCAGCTGCAAATGGTTCTTCAATAACGTAAGCATCACGTGCTCCTGCAACACGAGTAGCGTCAATCACAGCCCGCTTTTCAACCTCAGTAATTCCGCTTGGAACACATACCATTACGTATGGCTTACCATTAGAGTTACCAAGAGCCTTTTCAATGTAATACTTCATCATGGCAACAGTCGTATCATAATCAGCAATAACCCCATCCTTCATTGGCCGAATAGCTGTAATACTACCTGGGGTTCGACCGATCATATCTCGAGCATCTTTACCTACAGAGATAACTTCATTGGTTTTAGTATTACGAGCAACAACTGATGGTTCGCGTAATACAATTCCTTTGCCTTCAACATACACAATCGTGTTTGCCGTTCCGAGGTCGATGCCAATATTTTTGGTTCCGATTCCTAGCAATCTGCTTCTTCCCTTCATTTTAGTAAATTATTTTTTAATCTAATATCGAGCATATTATACCATAGCAAAAAGCCATATACGAACCTTAATATACACAATAAATCGCCATAAATGGCTTATTCTTTGATAAATTAACGTTTTCTTTAACTTTTTTCTTCCTCGTTTTTGTGAAATGCCTGGTTTTCACGCCAACTATAATAACTACTCCGACCGACAATAAGAAAATCAAGGAACGTTATTCCTAAGATCCGACTGCCTTTTTCTAACCGTTTAATCATCGCAATATCAGCTGAGGACGGTTCAACATTCCCAGAGGGATGGTTATGAACAACTGCAATTCCATTTACAGATTGTAACAATGCCCGGCGGAAAACTCGGTCAGGGTAAACACTACATTCACTCAACCCGCCGACAAACATTTTTTTAATATCAATAATATCATTATGAACATCCGTGCCTACCAAATAGAGACTTTCCTGATTTTCCCCGCTTAACCGATCCATCATCTCAGTACTTAATAATTGGCTAGAATAAGCGTGACCAAGCAATGGTGCCTGACTCCGCACTACCATTATTCCAAGCTCAATTGCTGCAAGAAGGATCTCCATTCGTTCATCTTCTTCAAGCAGTTCGTCTTTTTCAGCGTTCGTCATATTTTTGATTGAAATTGGTGTTGGGTACTGACTAATAAACTGCCGAAATAGCACATTTGCTTCTTCACTACCATCAATTAAAATTCTGCCAACGAGCTGTAAGTATTGGGTTGATTCTGGTGTAAACATAAATAAAAACTCCTTTTTTCCGTTCTATATATCCATAACGAAATAAAAGGAGTTTTGCATTATTTTATTTTAAATTTTTTCTAACTTCAGAAACAAAATAGAGCGAGCCAGTAATGATCATTACATCATCCGCTGTTAATCCTTGAGATAATTTAACGAATCCAGTTTGCCAATTTTCCGCAACTTGAATTGGGTGCTTCGTCTTAAATTCACCAATTGTGGTAGTTAGATTAGCACTTGGTCGTTTAGGTCCAGGGCCGGCAAAATTAGTAACCATCAAATGTACATTCCCCAAACTAGCCAACTCACCAAGCATTAGCTCATATTGTTTATCAGCTAAAATAGCAACAAGGACGTATACTTCACGATCGCTAAAATCATCGCGAATTGTTTTAACTAATGCCTGCATTCCTGGAAGGTTATGCGCCCCATCCAATAATACTAGCGGCTCATCAATCACGGTTTCCATCCGACCAGGCCACTGGGTCATTGCCAACCCCTTCTTTAAGTCGGCAATAATTACCGGAATCCCAAGTTTCGTTAGAACTATTTGTAGCGTTGTAATTGCAATTGCAGCATTCTCAACTTGATAGTCACCAGCTAGTCCGAGAGTACTTCGAAAATGGTGCAATTGACCGCCATCATATATAATCTCTGCTTTAATGGCATTTTGATTAATTTTTTGTGCTGAAAAGTCCTTACCTAGTTCATAAACTTTAGCATTTTTTTCGGTTGCTTCTTTCATAATTACTTGAAGTGCCGATGGAGGAAGCTGACCGATAACCACGGGAACTCCCCTCTTAATAATTCCGGCCTTTTGATGAGCAATTTTAGCTAAAGTATCACCAAGATATTTCATGTGATCCCAACTTACAGTGGTGATCACACTTACAAGCGGCGTAATGACGTTTGTTGAATCATATAGACCGCCAATACCGACCTCGAGAAGAACCAAATCCGGTTGCTTTTCCGCAAAATAGCAAAACATAATTGCGGTATCAATCTCAAACTCAGTTGGCCCACCGGTTGGTAATTCCTGATCTAACTGCTGGACAACCGGTTCCACTTTACGGGCTAATCTTGTTAAATCCTCATCGCTAATTGGTTGAGCATTCAGTGCTATTCGTTCGTTAAAGCGAGTAATAAAGGGAGAAGTAAAACTCCCAACATTTAACCCTGCCGCCATTAACATCGATCTTAACATTGCAACGGTTGAACCCTTACCATTCGTTCCCGTAACATGGACATACTTCAATCCCTTCTGCGGGTTTCCCAATCTCTCAAGGAACAGTCTCATCCGGTCTAACGTTGGAATCTTTTTGAATTTTGTCCGTCCATGAATAAAATTCAGCGCTTCAGCATATGATTCAATCATTTCCTATCCTTTCTACTTAATTAGCTTAAATCCCTTAGCAACTTAATACCACATCTTAACATAATTTAATCAGCAAGTAAGCCTCAGTGCTCTGAAGTAAACCCCCATAGTTGAACAAAAAATTCCAACTATGGGGGTTTACGATGACTAATTTTAGGTTTGAAAACGAACTAGCAAGCTAGTTCCGTCTAACACCCTATTCTAGTGATACAAATCAAAGCGTCCCTTAGCAAGGAGTTCCTTCAATCCTCCCACTTCTAAGAGTGAACGGTTAGCAATCATTTTCTTCATAAACGAACCAATGTATCCCTTAACTTCATGGCCCATCGCAACACCAAAGGCACGCGTATTACCGACTGAAGCAACGGTACCAAGTGACTTGTATGAGTATGGTTCGCTTAGCCGTTCGCCTTTTCTTACCCGATCGGCAATATCATCAGCAACATAATCAGCCATTGAAAGTGCCAATTGAGCTGTGGTTGGGTAAGGACGAGGTGAACCCGGAGCCATAACCGCTGCCACATCTCCAATAATGTAAAGATCCTCATGATCTGGATCATTTAAGTGATCAGTAACAACAACCCGGCCACGGCGTTCATTAAAGCCAGACTCAGCCATTACTGGACTTCCACTAACACCGGTTGTCCAAATGATCGTACCAGCAGTCATTGATTCATCACCATTGCCACGACCATGCTGATAAATTACAGTACTTGGCTTAATCCGCGAAATCAAGCAGCTTGTGTAAAGGTGAACCCCAAGCTTCTTTACCAAGTTAACACCGTAATTAGCAAGATCCTGGTTAAACATTGGTAAAAGACGTTCTGAAGCTTCAATCAATGAGATTTGGATATCTTCAGGCTTTACTCCAGCAATTTGGGCATAGCGTGGACGAGCATCAACTAGTGCACCCGCTAATTCAATTCCAGTAAATCCGGCACCACAAACGATAATCTTCAAGTCATCAGGATTCTTGGTAATCTTGTAATCCTTCATCTTATCAATAATGTGACTGTGAATTTCAAGAGCTTCCTTGACATTAGTCATTTGGAGCGCATTTTCCTTTGCCCCTTCAATGCCGAACGTTTCAGAAGTAAACCCAAGACTAACAACACAGTAATCGTAATCAAGCGGTTGTTCACGGTGAGCCAGTTCAACGGTTTTGTCGTCAGCATTAATCTTAACAACTTCATCCTGAATAAAGGTTGTTACCTTAGAATTAATCAAGTCACTAACTTGATATGAAATCTTTGCGGGTGGTAAATTCCCCGCAGCTACTTCATGGAGGTCAGTTGCTTCGTAGTGATAGGTATTTCGATCAACTAAGACAATTCGTCCCTCACCCTTCAGCTTCTTTTGAAGGAGGACAACAGTTTTTAGGCCCGCGTATCCCGCACCTAGTACAACAATCTTCTTCATAAATAATTCATCCCCTATTTAATTAATAGTATAAAACATTCTTCATCAAGAATGCTTCTTTTTTACAGACCTTGATCTGCTTTTTTGAGTTTTCGGTAATGAGGGTTATTTTCCCATAACTCTTGTGGTGTCCCACTCATTGTTATTTTACCATTTTCAAGGAAGATCACGCGATTCATTGCATCAATTCCTTGTAAATGGTGCGTAATCCATATAAGCGTCTTCCCAGCTAATTCATTCATAAAAGTATCAATAACCTGCTGTTCAGTTAGTGGATCAAGACCAACCGTTGGCTCATCTAAAATAACAATTGGAACATCCTTTAATAGGATCCGAGCTAAAGACAGCCGGTGCCGTTCACCACCAGAAAAGATCAGTCCAGCCTCACCGATTTTTGTGTTGAGACCATCCGGTAATTGACGAATTTTTTCTTCCAGACCAACTCGTTTCAGAACGCTCCAAACATCTTTTTCTGTTGCATCCTCATTTCCTAAACGAATATTATTCAAAACGGTCGTGTTAAATAAATATGGCGACTGGTGAACAACGCCAATATAGTTAGCAATTTGATCGCCAAATTTATCTGTTGGCTCGCCATTAATCGTTATCTGTCCTTCAGTAGGTTGCAAATCACCACGAATTAGACTAGCTAACGTACTTTTCCCGGTTCCGCTACGCCCAAGGATCGCTAACTTCTCTCCAGGCTTAATTTGCAAATTCAAGTGTTGCAAAATTTGCTTTGTATTCGGCGAATACCGAAAGCTAAGATTATCAATATCAATCTGGTATGGTGCTTTAATTTGAGGAATCACTTGCTTTTCCTTACTAGGTTCTGGAAGACTATTCAAACGGACTAACGAATCCGTATAAACGTTCGTTTGCTGAGCAGCAGCCGGTAATCCAGCTAAAGCTTCATCCAGCGGAAAAACACAGAGAACAAATGCAGCAATCCAATTAGCACCCCAATGACCGCCAAAACGGTAGGATCCCCAGACTACTAATGAAATAATAACCAGGAGAATTAACATTTGGAGAACGAAGTCACGGAAATTATTGAAGCGGTGCATCTTTTGTTGCGAATTCAGCAGCTTTTTTTCGTCATTATCATGCCGTTGAAGATACTTACTAGAATTCCCTGAAAGCACCCAATCTGTAATTCCCATCACATTATCAGTTAAATCGGAATAAAGCTTGTTAGTTGCTTCCTTTTCCTGTTCTTGACGTGCCCCATTAACTAAGATTGACCAAACCGGGATTCCAAAAATAATTAACCCAAATAAGATTAACATTAACAATCCCATCCATGGTGTTAAGGCCCCCAATGCAATTACAATAATAAGGTAAAGACCACAAGCAACCAACATTGGAAAAATAGTTCTCAAGTATAGGTTTTGAATATGGGCAACGTCTTCGGAAAGCAACCCTAAGATATCACCAATCCGGTATTTACTATTGAAAAATACTGCATCCTTCTCCAACGAGTCATAGAGTCGCTTACGAAACATTGAGGTCATCTTAAAAACCCAATTATGGCTCGTTAACCGTTCAGCATAGTGAAGGACGGGACGAAAAATTCCGAAAGCCCGCGTTAATACTATTGGAACATAAACAAGTAAGATGTTAAACGGCATCGTTGCACACTTACTGATTAGGTAACCAGCAGTGAACATTAACCCCCCAGCACAAACAAAGGTTAAAATTCCCAATGAAATAGCCAGCACTAGTGTCCAGCGATATTTTTTGAGAAATGGGCGAACCCACCGGTCATGACGGAGGGCTTTCAATAATGGAATTTTATTCATTAATCTTCCCCCTTCGAACGGTCAAACACCAAATCTGTAAAATATCCTGGTTTAGCCATTAATTGATCATAGGTTCCCTGTTCGACAATCTTACCGTGGCGCATCACAATAATGTAATCCATCTGTCGCATCCAGTGCAACCGGTGAGTAGCGAACAAGACAAGGTGATCCTTCATAATTGGAATCATCCGTTCCTTCAACTCTAACTCGGTTTCAATATCTAAGTGAGCAGTTGGTTCATCTAAAATCAAAATTCGCCGCGACTGATCTAGGAAGGCGCGAGCAAGCGCTATTCGTTGTGCCTGACCACCACTTAATTGCCGGTGTCCCTTACCAATCATTGTGTCAAGTCCATCCGGCAATTCAGCAACCAGTGATGTAAGGCCCATCATTTCAATCGCTTTATCAATTTGTTCTTGGCTGACATCCGGCGTATAGAAACAAATATTATTTCGTAAAGTATCATCAAAAATATATGGATCCTGGAGAATATAGATAATCTGTTTTTGCCAATCTTCAATATTTAAGGTCTTAACAGTTTGTCCCTGAATCTTTATTGTCCCGGATGTGGGATGGAGAAAGCCACCTAAAAGATTAATTAAAGTGGTTTTCCCAGCACCACTCATTCCCACAATTCCTACTTTCTGGAAGCCATGAAGATTGATGTTAACTGGTGCTAATTGACTTCCGTGCTCATATTGAAACTCCACATTATTTAACTCCAACTTACTATCCGCTTGCCATTTTTTGAGATCGACATGGGGTTCGGGCGGAACTTCTTCTTGCAAAATTTTCTCCACTGCATGAAATGAGTTCTTCCCGTTAAGTGTTGCGTGATAGTCATTAGCGAAATTACGAATCGGCATGAAATATTCTGGAGCTAAAATTAGGATTCCTAATGCTGGGAATAGTAATAGGTGGCCTTCAATCAACCGCAAGCCCAAGAAAACCGCTAAAACCGCAATTGACAGAGTAGTGAAGAAATCGAGAGCGAACGTAGATAGCATTGCCACCCGAATAACACTCATCGTCGACTTTCGGAAACGTTCGCTTGAACGAAAAATACTCTTAGAATATCGTTTGCTTAGGCCAAAATACTTTAACGTGTCAATTCCCCGCAACGAATCAATAAAGTGATTTGACAGAACTTGAAAGTTAGCATATTGACGATCAGCTTTAGCCTTAGCAGCGTAACCAAGAATAATCATAAAAAGAATTATTAACGGGTAAACAAGTAGCATTACCAGGCCAGAAATCCAGTCTAACCAAAAGCAGACAATAAGAAGCATCACTGGAATAATCATCATGCTGACAAACTTACTAAACAAAAGATTAATGTAGTTTTCCACTTCAGAAATCCCATCTAAAGTCAACGTAACAATATTCCCCGTTCCTTGTTGTTGAACTAGTTGCGGGCCAAGCTTAAATAGTTTAGCTAGTAATTCTTGCCGCAAATGCTGTGCAGTTTTCCGAGCATAGTTATCAAGCAATACAGTATCAAGCCAATTAATAATGTGACGACCAATGAAACAGCTAATAAATCCGACTAGCCAGCCCCATTCACTTGCCAGGGAATGACCAGCCCAAAGATTTGTTAATAGTGAAGCTAGCGAGATTGCTTGACCAATGATAAGAAAAGCTTGCAGGACATAAAACCCTACAAGCTTTATCATGATCTGTTTGCTCCCCTTAAGCGTGAAGAGTAATCGATCAATCATAATGCTTACTTAGCCTCCGTAACAACTGGCATTGCAATCCGCTTACGGAAGATCCAGTATGCCCAGATCGTGTAAGCAAGGACAAATGGCAATAAGCAGCATGTAGCAATTGTCATTACTGTCAATGTGTACTGAGTTGATGATGCATTCTGAATCAACAAGTCATACCGTGGGCTAATTGAACTGATTAGTACCCGTGGGAATAGACCGACAAACAGAAGAACGACCAATGCAACTAAAGTTAAACCACTAGCAATAAAGGCGGTTAATTCCTTTCCTTTAATAGCAGCTACTTGAGCAATGATGGTTAAGATAACCATTACGACTAACATTGTAATCGTTGCAACTGGGTGAACCTTCATGAAGTCGGTCATAAAGATTAGCATCAGTGCGAAGACAACTAAGCCAACATAAAGAACCCAGTAGAGGAACTGAGCAACATTGTTTGCCCGTTGACGAATATCCCCAGCAGTCTTTAATGCAATGTAGTTGAGCCCGTGAAGATATGTTAAAAGGGTTAAAGCAACCCCACCAACAACGGAGAACCAGTTAATGTAATCAAAGAAAGTAGCGTGGAAGTTACCATTAGCGTCAATTGGCATTCCTTGAATCATGCTGATAAACATAACACCCAGGAAGAATGGTGCCATAAAACTTCCGATACCGAGTGCCCAATCCCAAATCCGCTTTCGTGGCATTGGTGACTTTGCACGGAATTCAAAAGAAACCCCACGAATAATCAAGCCAACCAGAACTAACATCAAAATAATGTAGTAACCGCTAAATAAACTTGCGTACCAGTATGGGAAAGAGGCAAACATTGCCCCACCGGCAGTAATTAGCCAAACTTCATTTCCGTCCCAAACAGGTCCAATCGTCCGAACCATTTGATCACGTTCTGCTTCGTCATTACTTAACGTAACGGTTGCCATCCCAACACCGTAATCAAATCCATCAAGAAAGAAGAAGCCGGCAAAGAGGACACCAATCAAAATAAACCATAATAATTGGAGAAAACTCATTTAGAACGCCTCCTTATCAAATGGATCAAGAACCTTCTTGAACTTTGGCTCGATCGCCTGAGTTGGATCCTTCTTTAATTCGTGAACAATCAAGCCGATCAACGTAATTGCAAGAGCTGTGAACAATACAAAGTAAACAATGTTAGAAGTTAGCAGCGAAGCAACAGAAACGTTTGGCGAAACACTTTGTTGGATAGTAAAGAGTCCATAAACAGTCCATGGAACACGACCAAATTCTGTTACAAACCAACCAGCAGTATTACCAATAAATGGCAAGAAGGTGGTTAGTGCCAAAATCCAAAGTGCCCACTTATGCTTGTATAGGTATCCCGACTTCTTACGACTCATAATCAAGCCAACGAATGAAACTAGAATAATCCAAGCAGAAATTGCACACATAATCCGGAAACTATAGAATAGTGTATTTACTGGTGGATAATAATCAATATTCTTGCCATACTTCTTCTTGTATTGTGCATTCAGTTCATTCATCCCGGTAACGGCTCCGGTTGTCTTGTGATAAGACAAAATACTTAACATATCTGGAATATCAATGTTATTTTGAACCTTATGTTCTTTTGTGTTAGCGATTCCGACAACAGTCCATGGAGCATGTTCACCAGTTGTGGTGTAAACATCTTCAGTAGCAGCAAACTTCATTGGCTGTTCCTTAACAAGATATTGCATTTGCATATCACCAAGAACAAGACCAAAGATTGCAAAAATTAGTGACATCCACAAACTAAGGCGCATCGTCTTCTTGTAAATAGTTCGTGCTTCATTGGAAATTTCACGCTTCTTCAATAATTGAAATGCGGTTAATCCAGCAAAGATTACCCCACCCATCATAATTGCGTTCAAGATAACGTGACCAAATTCAAACCACAATTGAGGGTTTTTCAATAGAGCACCGAAATCAACCATTACTGCACGACCACCACGAATGGCGTAACCAACCGGGTGCTGCATAAATGAGTTTGCGGTAAGAATCCAAAGAGCAGAAGTAAGTGAACCAAAGCTGATCATCCAAATAAAGAAAGCATGGAGTCCTGGTTTTACCTTATCCCAAGTAAACACCCAGAGACCAATAAATGTAGATTCAATGAAGAATGATAGCAAAGCTTCCAAAGCTAATGGAGCACCAAAGATGTCCCCCATGAACCGTGAATAATCAGACCAGTTCATCCCAAACTGAAATTCTTGAATAATACCTGTAACAACACCAACAGCAAAGCTCAGCAGGAAAATATTTCCCCAAAACTTTGTCATCTTTTTATATGATTCATTCTTAGTATGAACATACATTGATTCCATAATTGCAACAATGAAGGCTGTTCCGATAGTAAATGGAACAAAGAAAAAGTGGTAGACAGTCGTCATTGCAAATTGAAACCGAGCAAGACTAAGAATACTCATAATAAAGGCCTCCCTCCGAAAAAGAAATAAACGTGAAACCGTTACCGTGTTTCATTCACCTTTAATCATAATACTGTTGATAAATAATTACAATTTTTATTCCAAATTATTTTAATCTTTTTTCAAATCTAATCGCTTGACTTAGCTGTATTTTTCATCTTATCAAATGATATGCAATTCATAAAAATAAAGAATTGAAATTTGAACTAGGCGACCTGTTCTTCTGCCTATTCTGTAAGGGTAGCTTAATTAGTCAATCGCTAATTTCAGGTATAACAAAACCCCATAATTAGATTTTTTCATCCAACTATGGGGCCTTACATTATAAATAATAATTTAAGCATCCTGAAGTGAAGCTAAACGATCCTTAGCAGCATCAAGTTTTTGTTGCCATTCTTTAGCCTTGGTTCGTTCTTCTTCCACAACTTTTTCTGGTGCGTTCTTAACAAAGTTCTCGTTACCTAACTTCTTCTCTGAACGCTGAACTTCTTTTTCTAAGTTAGCAATTTCTTTCTTCATCCGTGCCCGTTCTTCATCCAAGTCAACCAATTCCGCCATTGGAATGTCAACTTCTGCTCCGGTCAAAATCCCGGACAAGGCAAGCTTAGGTGTTTCAACGTCAGTTCCAATAATTAATTTTTCTGGATGACAGAAGCGGTCAATGTAATCCTTGTTTGCTTCAAACATCTCAGCAAGGTGATCATTTTCAACTTTGATGATCAGATCTACTGGCTTCGACATCGGAGCATTTGCTTGGTTCCGAATATTCCGAACTGCAGTAATCAATTCAATTAAGTGACTCATTTGTTCAGTTGCGGTATCATCATCAAATTCATCATGAGCAACTGGATATTTAGCAACCATAATTGACTTGCCATCATGTGGCATTGATTGCCAAAGCTTTTCTGTAACAAATGGCATGATCGGGTGCATTAACTTCAGAATTTGGTCTAAAACATAGCCAAGGATATTCTTCGTGTTAGCCTGTTCCTCGGCAGTCCCATTATTGAGCTTTTCCTTGGTCATTTCAATGTACCAGTCACAGAAGTCATTCCAAATGAAATTGTAAAGTGCTCGACCTGCTTCACCAAATTCAAACTTCTCAAACTGAGCATTAACTTGCTTAACAGTCGCGTTTAACCGACTTAAAATCCAACGATCTGCCAGATCCCACTTACTCTTCTCTGGAAGAACAGGAGCCGGCATGTCGCCAAGGTTCATAATAACGTAACGACTGGCATTCCAAATCTTGTTAATGAAGTTCCAGGCCGCATCCATCTTGGTATAGCTAAAACGAATATCCTTTCCAGGAGTTGAACCGGTAATTAAGAACCACCGTAAAGCATCGACACCATACTTTTTGATTACGTCCATTGGATCGATTCCGTTACCGAGAGACTTACTCATCTTCCGTCCCTGTTCATCACGAATTAGTCCGTGAAGAAGAACGTTTCTAAATGGTGCCTTACCAGTAAATTCAAGTGATTGGAAAATCATCCGGGAAACCCAGAAGAAGATGATATCGTAACCAGTTACCAAAGTGTTGGTTGGGAAGTAACGCTTGAAATCCGCAGAATCAGTGTCTGGCCAACCCATTGTCGAGAATGGCCAAAGAGCGCTTGAGAACCAGGTATCAAGAACATCCTTATCTTGTTCCCAATTCTCAGCATCTTTAGGTGCTTCCATCCCAACATAAACTTCGCCAGTCTTCTTGTTATACCAGGCTGGAATCCGGTGTCCCCACCATAGTTGACGAGAAATAACCCAATCATGAATGTTTTCCATCCATTGTGTAAAGGTATGTTCAAAACGTCCAGGAATAAAGTTAACGCGATCGTCAGTTTCCTGGTTCTTTAAGGCAGATTCTGCTAATGGCTTCATCTTAACAAACCATTGAGTCGAAAGCCGTGCTTCAACCTGAACCCCAGTCCGTTCTGAGTGACCAACTGAGTGAACAATTGGATCAACTTTAAGCATGTAGCCTTGATCTTCCAAATCCTTAACCATCGCTTTTCGAGCTTCAAACCGGTCCATTCCTTCGTATTTCCCGGCATTTTCGTTCATTGAAGCATCTTCATTCATGGTATTTAGTTCAGGAAGATTATGACGCTTACCAACCTTGAAGTCGTTTGGATCGTGTGCTGGAGTAATCTTTACCATCCCAGTACCAAAGTCAGGAGTTACATAATCATCCGCAATGATTTCAATCTCCCGGTCAACTAACGGAACACGCACATGCTTACCAACTAAGTCCTTGTACCGTTCATCATGCGGGTTAACGGCAACTGCTTCATCACCAAACATCGTTTCCGGACGAGTAGTAGCAATTTCAATGTAATCCTTACCGTTAAACTTAGTTCCATCAGTAAATGGGTATTTAACGTGATAGAATGCCCCTTTATCGTCTTTGTGGATCACTTCAATATCTGACAATGCGGTCCGTGCTTGTGGATCCCAGTTAATAATGTAAGTTCCTCGGTAAATCAATCCCTTATTGTAAAGATCAACAAAGACTTTCCGAACAGCCTCGTTCAGCCCTTTATCAAGGGTAAACCGTTCCCGATCATAGTCAACGGAAATCCCCATTTTGGCCCACTGCTTATGAATAATGTCAGCATATTCATCTTTCCAGTCCCAAACTTGTTGAACAAATTTTTCGCGACCTAAATCGTAACGTGAAATTCCTTGTTTGCGTAGCCGTGCTTCAACCTTTGCCTGAGTAGCGATTCCGGCATGATCCATCCCCGGAAGCCAAAGAACATCGTATCCCTGCATCCGCTTTTGACGAATAATCATATCCTGTAATGTTGTATCCCATGCGTGACCCAAATGAAGCTTCCCGGTAACATTTGGTGGTGGAATAACAATTGAATATGGATGTGCCTTTTTATCTCCACTAGGCTTAAATAAGCCTTGATCAATCCACCATTGATAACGACCAGCTTCGACAGCTGTTGGGTCATACTTAGTGGACATATCTTTTTCAGTACTCATTATGAGTCCTCCTCTAAGTAGTTAATTAACAAGTATTTTACGTTGAAAAAATAAAAAAACTCGCCCTAGCATATAGGACGAGTTCCGCGGTACCACCTATTTTAGACTATCTAGTTATAGTCTCACTCATTCATTTTATAACGGTAAAATGAACCGTTCTAACCTACTATTATTTCAGTTAGAGTGCTACCAAACTACTTTCAATAACTATTTTCTAGGAATATCCCATCAACTATTCCCTTTCTGCAAAGAAAATAGCTACCTACTCTTTTGATCAACGCATTTACTATTTGTTTGTAATAATAGCCAATTTAAAAACGATCGTCAAGCAGAAGTTTAAAGAAGTTCTGCAAAAACGTCCTCATTCTGGTTTAAGAAATCCTCGCCAGAATGAATTTCAGTAATTTCAATCCCGTCTAACGCCCGTTTGATTAAGCCGTCAATATCCAAACGTTCTTCGTATTTCCGTGTTTTTTCAAGATCAGGTTTAGTCTTTGGCGAAGGTGGTGTGAAGACGGTACAGCAATCTTCATATGGCAAAATCGAAAGATCGTAAGTGTCAATTTTCTTCGCTACATCAATAATTTCGGTCTTGTCATAGGAAAGAACCGGTCGCAATACTGGAAGGCTAGTAACATCATTAATTACTAACATACTTTCCATCGTTTGCGATGCCACTTGTCCTAAAGATTCACCATTAAAGATTGCTAAGCCATGACGTTTCATCGTTAGCGCGGCAGCTAATCGCAGCATCATCCGTCGCTGAACAGTCATTAGATAGCCTTCAGGGACCTTTTCCTTGACGGTTTCCTGAATTTCAGCAAATGGTACCTGAATAAACTTAATACTCCCACTATACTTCGCAAGCTTTTCTGTCAATTGCTTTGCCTTAGCAAGGGCTTGAGGACTGGTATACGGCGGGCTGAAGAAGTGAACCATTTCCATGGAAACGCCCCGCTTCATCCCCAGATAAGCAGCAACCGGCGAATCAATTCCACCTGAAAGCATCATCATCCCTTTACCAGCGGTGCCGACGGGGAGACCACCAGCGCCCTTAATGGTTTCACTTGAAAGAAAGATTCCATTTAAACGAATTTCCACCCGAAGTGTTAAGTCTGGATGGTGAACATCGACCTTCAAGAGATCTGGAAACTTCTTCAAAAGGTAACCACCCAGCTGATCATTCATTTCAAAGGTATCAATTGGAAATTTATGATCGGAACGACGGGTATTAATTTTAAATGTAATTGGAGACTTAACCTGTTCACGAATCATTTGTTCAGCAGCCTTAGCAGTTGCTTCAAAACTTTTCTCAACCCTAACTGATGGCGAGAAATTTTGAATTCCAAAAACATCCTGCAATCGTTCCATTACTTGATTGTAATTAGCCCCATTTAATTCGACGTGAAGACGATCCCGCTGAGCATGAACTTTAACCTGTTCAAAGCGATGAAGCGCCTTCCGCACATTAGTACCAAGGCGGTCAATGAAGTTTTTCTTGTTATGGCCCTTGGTTGATAATTCACCATACCGAACCATAATCTCAGTATAATCCACTAGTATCGCTCCCTCCTATTCAATAATTTTCTTAAATCCTGCATAGAGCTTATCAAAGGTTTTATTAAACTGATCTGCTTCTTCCAGCGTATTCTGATCACCTAAACTAATCCGGACCGCACTCGTTGCTTCGTTTTCTGGAACTTTCATTGCGGCTAGTGTTCCTGCTTCAGCATGTTTCTTTGATGAGCAAGCACTAGTCGTTGAAATGTAAATTCCTTGATCCTCAAACGCGTGAACAATTGTTTCACCACGAACACCAACAATTGCAAAGCAAAGGATGTGCGGGGCAAATCCCTGATCACGTCCCGAAAAGATCTTAACGTGGTCAAACTGCTTAATGTGATCATAGATTCGTTCCTTAATGGCTTGCTCACGCTTGACAGCATCAGCCTCGCCCTCTTTAACTAACCGAATTGCCCGGGCCATTGCAACGTCACCAGGAGTATTTTCAGTTCCGCTCCGTAATCCTCGTTCCTGACCACCACCAGCTACTAGCGGTGCTAACTTTCGACCAGCCTTAACATAAACAAAGCCGGTTCCTCGAGGGGCATGAAACTTATGTCCAGAGAATGTAGCAAAGTCAACCCGATCACTAAAAACAGCGTCATCAATTCCCTTGCCAATTGCTTGAACCGCATCAACATGAAAATGGATATTTGGATAATCCTTTAATATTTCACCAACTTCTTTAATCGGTTGGATTGTCCCAATTTCATTATTCACTGCCATAATTGAAACCAAAATTGTGTCTGGACGAATAGCAGCTTTTAAATCTGCTGGATTAATTCGTCCTTCCTTATCAACGGGAAGATAAGTCACATCAAAACCAAGTTCCTTTAGCTGTTCCGTTGGGTTACGAACAGCGGCATGTTCAACTGAAGTCGTAATAATGTGCTTACCAAAGCGTTGTTTTGCCATCGCAGTTCCTTTAACTACCCAGTTATCTCCTTCAGAACCACCACTGGTAAAAATTATTTCGCCTGGATTAACGTGAAATAAGTTAGCAATTTGTTGTCGTGCTTGTTCCAACAGGTTCCAAGCTTCTTCACCAAAATTATGAAGGCTGCTTGGGTTACCCCAAATTTTTTGGCTAACCGTATTATAGGTTTGGAGAACTTCAGGTGCTACCTGAGTTGTCGCACTATTATCAAAATAGATCATGCTTATTTTCCTTTCATCAAACAAAGCTTGATTATAAATATTATTAATGCGCTAAAAATTGGATAGATGTTTTGGTTGCGACGCCAATAAACCAGTTTTTTATTATAGCAGATAATAATTAAGAGGGTGAGAAAAACATCTGCTTTTTCTTACCCTCTTAATTATTGTTACTTTTCATTATAGTAGCTATCTTCAATCCGCTTATAACTACCAGGTTCAGCCTCTTCCAGAGCCGTTGCGATTGTTTCCAAACTTGTTGTGTAATTAAACTTATTAAACTCTTCCTGGGACTTTGCCGCTGCAGCAGCGATTTTCGGATCATCACTAAAGCGATTAGCATATTGTTGAAGTCGCTCGGTTAACTCAACACTATCACGAATATCATTAGTCTTTTCGCCTAGAGTTTCTAAGTCTGATTCAACAATGATAAGTTGTTTAGTAACTTCATCCATATTAACTTTGTATTTTTGCAGTTCATCCGCCAACCGCTTAATTTCATCACTAACCCCAAAGAAGTAGTTTAGATAATCCTTTGGCAATCCCGGCAAGTTCAGCTGCTCAACTTGTCGCCGCGTTGTCCGCAGTTTTGTTGAGTACTTTTGCAGCATCTGTTCAGCCCGTTGCTGATCGCCTTGCAGCTTAGCAACCTCATCATTAATCTCTGCCTGCTGCTTTTCGATTTCAGTTAAGGAACGTTCATTTTTATTTTGCCGTGCAAGAACTTGACTATAAATTGCACGATGATCATTGATCGCAGCTTGGTCGTCCTTATATTCCTTCTCAATATTAATAATCTGTTCATTTAATGAACGCGCGGTTTCAATTTCGTGGTTATTCAACGTGTAATTAACGCTTAGCCGCTCAAGTTCATTACTCAACTCGTTATTTTGGATTGCAGCATGGTTAATAAACTTCCCTAAGACTTTCATCAGATGTTCAACTTGTGGTCGAGCATCAATTTCACTTTGCATTGTTGCATATAAATCATCAATCTGATCAGCAATGTCTTTAATCGAATCCTCAACCCCATCAAGCTGAAGGCTATTAATCTGTTTGAGATCTTCTTGGCATAACTGCCGAAGCTGATTAACCTTTTCAGGAATGTTATCCATAGTAAAACGATAATTTTGCTTAGTTAGCTGTTTATAGCCGCTTGCTAATTCATTTAACTGAGTAGGAAATTCAGCAATCAATGGTTTATAAAGCTTAGGAACTTGTTCAATCAAGTCTGCTAACTTTTGATTGTTCTGCTTTAAATCAGTTAATACTTGTTGTGCAGCATCAAAGTCTCCCGTCTGACTTAGCTTAGAAAACTGATCATATTCATGTTCAAGCTCATCAAGACGATCATTAAGCATTTTAATGCTATCACCATATTCAAAACTCTTTTCATCAAGGACGTGATGAAAATGACGATAACGTTGCTTGATCTGATCAATTGCTCGCTTATGAGACTGATGTAGCTCTTCTAAATGCTGAAGTGAAGAGTTTATCTGTAAACACTGATCATTTAATTGCTGAACTGCTAGTTCCAAATCACTCAACCGCTTAGAAAGAGAGAGTGCCTTAATTGTATGAACTAGTGATTTAATTGTCTCTAACTCGTCCACTAGTTTCTTTTCTTGAGGAACAACCTTATCTTGATAGTTCTTTTTAAGCTTCTCTAATTGCTCCTGAGAATCACCAGTTGTTTTCAATTGCTCAACTTTTTTAAAATGTTGAGCAATTTTCATTTCTTGTAACTGCTTAACTTGCGCATTAATCTGCTCATACTGACGAATTAACCGTTTTTGGTAGTAATATAATGCCGCCAAGATAATTGCAAGAACAATTAAAATTCCAATTATTATTTGAAAAACCAATTTATCCACCTACATTTTTAAGCCGTCATTGACAAATTATATCTATCGGCTCTAAAATTCTATGAAAATTATACCATAATGGGCTACCATTACTGGAGTCAATTTAATACTTAGAAGAAAGAAGGAACAATTATGACGGAATTATCCCTACTAAATGAACAGCTTTCCGCACTGTTAACTAACGAACATTCAGCAATTGCTAACTTAGCAAACGCAAGTGCATTAATTAATGAAAGCATAGATAATCTAAATTGGGCTGGCTTTTATCTTTACAACTCTAAAAATAATCAGCTTGATCTTGGACCATTTCAAGGTAAGGTTGCTTGCATGCATATTGAACTCGGCAAGGGAGTGTGTGGGGTCGCTGCCTCAACTAAAAGAACCCAAATTGTAGATGATGTTTCTAAGTTTTCTTCATATATTGCCTGTGATAGTGCTGCTAAGTCAGAACTTGTTGTCCCAATGTTAAAGCAGGATGGCTCACTCTATGGTGTCCTTGATTTAGATGCGCCAATCCTCAATCGGTTTAATCAGTCATTTGCTAACGAAATGGAAGAATTTGCTAGTCGGCTCATGGTGACTATTGACGAATAAGGAAGAATTGTTGTATATTATTCTTTGTGTAAAATAATGCAGCAGTGAGGGGCAAGCTCGTCAACAGACTGGTGCCATAAGGTGTTTTTAGTAACCCAGCTGCAAGGGTGAACAATTCAGATCAGCCTGCACGAATGTCAATCTCACATCGGATTATTTTACTCCAACAAAAATATTGGAGGATTTTATTTATGTCACGTTATACAGGTCCTAGCTGGCGTCTTTCACGCCGCTTAGGTGTTTCACTTTCTGGTACTGGTAAGGAATTAGCTCGTCGGGCTTACGCTCCTGGTGATCATGGTCGTGATCGTCATGGCAAGCTTTCTGAATACGGTACTCAACTTCGTGAAAAGCAAAAGCTTCGTTTCATGTACGGAATGACTGAACGTCAATTCTCAAACCTTTTCGTACGTGCCGGTAAGATTAAGGAAGGTACTCACGGTGCCAACTTTATGGCCTTACTTGAACGTCGTCTTGACAACATGGTTTACCGTCTTGGTTTGGCTACTACTCGTCGTCAAGCTCGTCAATTGGTTAACCATGGTCACATTACCGTTGATGGTAAGCGTGTTGACATTCCTTCATACGAAGTTAGTGTTGGTCAAGTTATCGCTGTTCGTGATAAGTCAAAGAACCTTGATGTTATCAAGAACGCTGTTGAAGCAGTTGTTTCTCGTCCATCATACGTTGACTTCGATGCTGACAAGCTTGAAGGTAAGTTAAACCGGATCCCTGCCCGTGAAGACATGGATGCTGATATCGACGAATCACTTATCGTTGAATTCTACAACAAGTAATCTTTAAGATTGCTAAGTTCAAAAAGAGAGTCGGAATTTCCGGCTCTCTTTTTGTTTAAACTATCCTCTTTTCTAGTTACGAAAAGGATACTTCCTGGTGAACTATCGATTGATACTAAAGATCTGAATCTACCGATTGTTTTATTTGATTAAATATTAAAAATATTATATATTCATAACTGTAAATAGTAATTATTATTTATATTTGATTAACGTAAGTGGATTATCAATATAATCTGTTATTTTCGCCTAGAAGCCGCTGCTTTTTCCATCCTTCTACCGTTCAGATTATATTGAACTAATTAAAATACTCATGTTCTAAAATTACTTCACGATCTTGTAGGTTACCTTCAGATACTAAAATGGCAGGTTCCTGCTTAACTGCTTTTTAAGGTCCTCAAGTTAATTAAAGGACAACTAATTATTTATTATGCTGATTTTGGAGTGTGTCGTGTCCAGCAGTTTATTGATGATCTAAAACGTGGTATTCAAAATTAAACAATCTAAATTAATTGAACATAAGAATAATACATTAAGAAATTAGAGATTATCTCACTAGTGAAAAAGTACATTGAATCTGGTACTATTTCAATTTAACCTACTTTCCCTTCCCACAATTATTAAGTACAGGTTCATGACTACTAATCTTTAAATCGAAGGCCGCAAGTTTGACGACGTCAAACTTGCGGCCTTCATTTTGTTATTAACTCATTTTTTATGCTTCTGAAGTTCAAAATAAAACTTTTCAGTTGTAGAAAGATCTGCGCGAAACTGATATCCACCAACAGAAAACTCTTTTAGCTCATTCGCCCTAGTTGCGCCAGTTTCTGCTAAAAAGCGAACCATATTTCCCCGAGCCATTTTTGCCAAGGTCGCTTTTTGCTTAATCTTACCGTTAACTTCTTCACCAAAGATGCAGGTTATCATTCGATCTTGCGACTGTAAGAACGGTTTAATTGCCTTTGAATATTCGTTCGAAGCAAGGTTAATCACTAATTGATTATCTCGAAATAGCTCCTGGTATAAACGGTCACCCCAAAATTCATATAAATTCTTAGTATGATTAACCGTTGCTCGATCACCCATTCCCAGACGGTATTGAGAAATTCCATCAAACGGTTTAAGAATTCCATAGAACCCTGATAAAATTCGTAAATGTTCTTGAAGATAATCTAACTGACGATCGGTCATTACTCCTGCACCAATGTACTGATATTGAAGTCCCTGAAAGGCTAAGACCGCTGGCGTAAGATTATCAGTGAGGTTCATTTCTTTAACGCGTCGATAATTAGTTTGCGCAAGCTGCTCACTACAATTCCACCATAACTGGTGTAATTGCTTAAATGTTAATTTCTTTAACCACTTCAATATTTCCTGGCTCTGTTCCAAGTATTGAGGTAAGGCGTCATACGGTAAAGAATCAGGATCGCTTTTCATTCTTCGTGCTGGTGAAATAATAATTTTCATTATCTGCCTCCTTCTAATCAAAATAACTGAAAATTTTTTTATTTGCAATTTTTGTTTTTAAAATCACTTATATGTTAACCGGTTAACATATAATTTAATAAATTTATTTATAAAGGACTAATATGTCGTAATTGCACTATTGACAACCCTTTCAGAAGGTTGTAAATTTATTTTCCGTAATAAGCGTGAATATTTTCACGATTGTAAGTTTACAGATCAAAGGAGCATAATTATGAACGATGATATTCCGACACAAGGACAAGTACAGCAGCGGACGATTTCTCTGGCCGCTAGTTGGGCTTTCTTTGCTTTCTCAATTGTAATCAACTCAATGGGGAACGTTCTGACTCTAGTAACTAGTTCACACATTCATCCCCAATTTCTTGGTTCAGCATATTGGACAGCTGCCGAAAATAACCTTGGGATTGCTGTTCTTGGAAACAAGCCGACTACTCTTTTCTGGGCATTTATGGTACTAGGAATGTTAACTTCCGTCCTTAATGCTATTTTGATGCATAAATGGGATTGGCGACGGATCAGTGGTAACTTTATCTTCATGTTGCCATTCTCACTGTTTATCCAATGGTTTTCAAATATTTTCAATCGGATTATGCCTGATGCAACCACCCTACCAATGATTATTCTTTACGTATTCATTAACTTTTTGGGGGTTGCCTTTATCGGGACAGCCATTTCAATCTATCAACGGGCCAACTTAGTTCTGCACCCAGCCGATGACCTTTTCCAAATTATCCGTTTCCGTTACTGCAAGGGAAATGCAACGGTTGCGATGTGGTTATCATACATTCCACCGACAATCATGGCAATCATTGCCGCTGTTATGCAAGGTGGAATCTACAACTTTGGTCTGGGAACCTTGTTTGCCCTTGCTTTCCAAGGAGCAATTACTGGCTGGGCCGATGAGAAGATTTTCCCTAAACTAAAGCACCAAGCTCTCGATATTGGTAATTAATTACTGATTAGACTGAGAAAAACGAATTGTTTTTCTCAGTCTTTTACTATTACTAGTAATTTCCAAAATTACCGAGTCTAATCGCGCAAATCAAGCTTCGTCCTTCAGTTAATGCTCTTCTCTACCACCGGCTAGCCATTATTGGTATAATAGTTAAATACATCATCAACGGGAGGTTAAGCCATGGCAGAAGATAAATCAGCAATGGAACAACGGATTGATAACGCGATTTATGGTCCACCAAAAATCAAACCAGACGAACAACGAAAATATCTTGGTACTTTTCGTGAACGGGTCTGCCTCACAATTAGTGTTGCCGAGCTACAAGAACGGAACTGGTCATTTGCCGTCTCTAAAGAATTACAGCGAGGGATTGGTACCCAAGTTTTTCTTAATGGTAACCTTCCCCATGCTGAGTTACGCGATTACATTAAAAGCGCTACTGCTGCTAATGCTAACTTTACATTAAAAACCGAACCAGAATTTCGAACTGAACCAGATTCATTAGCTGTTGTTGTAGCTGCTAAAACAGCGGTTTATCAGTCACCAGTAGATGTCAAAAAGAGATATCCTAACCTCCAAGCTCGACCATTGACAAACCAGGAACCGATAAAAAAGCATTTTTGGCAAAAATTATTTAAAAGGAAGGACGAATAGCTTTGCAACCGTTGGCATATCGAATGCGACCACGAAATCTTAGTGAGGTCGTTGGCCAGCAACACCTCGTTGGCCCTAATAAAATTATTTCCCGAATGGTCAAAGCAAAAATGTTGTCATCACTAATTCTTTATGGGCCGCCTGGCACTGGAAAAACAAGTATTGCTAGCGCAATTGCTGGTTCAACCAAGTATGCATTCCGTAAACTAAACGCGGCAACGGATACAAAGAAAGACCTCCAAGTAGTCGCTGAAGAAGCAAAAATGAGCGGAACAGTAATCCTCTTGCTTGATGAAATTCATCGTTTAGATAAAGGTAAACAGGATTTCTTACTTCCTCATTTAGAGAGTGGTCGAATTATCCTTATTGGGGCTACAACTGAAAATCCTTATATTAGTATTAATCCGGCAATTCGAAGTCGAACCCAAATTTTCCCGGTACATCCCTTAAGTATTGATGAGATGAAAGTCGCGGTTAATCGCGCCCTCACTGATTCAGAACGTGGGTTAGGTAAAATACCAATTAAATTAGATCCCGCTGCCGAAGAACAACTATTAACCGCAACAAATGGTGACTTACGAAGTGCTCTAAACGGCCTCGAATTAGCAGCTAAGTCAACTGATCCAGATAAGGACGGAATAATCCACCTAACCCTCCCAGTAATCGAAGAAAGCGTACAAAAGAAAGCAATTGCTAGTGATCGAGATGGGGATGCTCACTATGATGTGATTTCCGCATTTCAAAAGTCAATCCGCGGTTCTGATACCGACGCCGCTCTCCACTATCTTGCCAGACTCATTGAAGCTGGGGACCTAATTAGCATTTGTCGGCGACTAGTTGTTATTGCTTATGAGGATATTGGTCTCGCTAACATGCCAGCTGTCCAGCGAGCCGTTACCGCTGTTCAAGCTGCCCAACAAATTGGCTTCCCTGAAGCACGAATTCCCTTAGCTGACGTTGTAATTGAACTTTGTCTTTCACCAAAATCAAATTCGGGAATTAGTGCCATCGACAGTGCGTTAGAACAAGTCCGGGCTGGCGGAACTGGCGAAGTCCCTGATCACTTGAAAGATGCTCATTATAAAGGTGCTAGTAAACTTGGTCATGGTAATCACTACCTTTTCCCTCATGATTACCCTCAAGATTGGGTTGCCCAACAATACCTTCCAAAAAGAATTCAAAACGCCCAATACTTCCACCCGAAGAAGAATGGACGCTTTGAACAAGCACTTGGCAATCAATATTGGCAACTTAAAAATGCCCAAAAGAATGGGCTTCGTCAGCATTCACAACGCCCTTAATTAATTGCTAATTCAAGTAGATCATGCTAATATAAATGGTGAAAATTCTGTGGTGTACGCGTTGTCTAAACGCAGGTTTGCCTTACAGTCTTATAAAATTGGGACTAGTGCTTCGTTAGTTGGCCAGTATGCCTTTTCACTTGGTAACTGAATAGCTAACAGTCGTGTCCCACCTGTCTTAAACACAGGTCAACACTGAATGACAATTAACGGCACTAACGGAGTTTTCGTACATAATTGTCAACTGGGCGTCAATGTTCGTGAAAGGGAACGTTGACGCCCATTGATATCTTATTAAAAATACGAGGTTTATCTATGCTATTATCAATTTTAATGACGCTTTTTGGCTTAATTGCAGCGTTTGAAGGTTGTTTCTTTCTTACCCATCTCCACAAGCCATTTCTAATCTTTCATCCTGACCGGCAAGCTCCCCTCTCCAAAGCGTTAATTGTCTGGGGGATCCTGCTATTAATCATCGGTGTTTTAGCGATGATCGCAGCCTGGACTGACTCAATTCTCTTTATCGTTACAATGGTCGTTATCGGTTGCGTTGGTGAGACTTTAATGGCTTATTCATTAATGGGCTATTTTCAGGCAGAACAACGAAAAAACTAGACGCTTGAGTCTTTACTGTCATTTTTGTTTCAGTGTATAATAGAGGTAAATAATTAAGGAGGCACCACAATATGGCTCAACAATACAAACATATTTTGGTTCCAGTTGACGGTTCTGAAGAAGCTGAATTAGCTTTTAAGAAGGCTGTTGCTGTTGCTAAGCGGAACGGTGAAGAAACAGAATTACGGTTATTACACGTTGTTGATACCCGGGCATTCCAAAACATCTCCAGTTTCGATAGTTCAATGGTTGAACAAGTTACTGAGACCGCAAAGAAGACTCTTGATAAGTATATTGATTATGCTAAAGACAAGGGCGTTAAGAATGTCAACTACTCAATTGAATATGGTGCACCTAAGACAATTATTGCCCGGGATGTGCCAAAGGAAATGAACGCCGACCTAATTATGATCGGTGCTACAGGGTTAAATGCTGTTGAACGGATCCTAATTGGTTCTGTTACCGAATATGTTACCCGGACAGCGATCTGTGATGTATTAGTTGTTCGGACCGACTTGGATAACAAGCCAATTGAAGTTGACAAAAAGAAAAAGAAGTAACTCTAATTAAAACTAACAGGAACTCCGTAATTATTAATACTAGTTATGGGGTTTTTAGTTTATAGCTAAAGATAGGAGCATTGATATATTTTCTGGTATTGACGAGAAATCAATACCAGTTTTTTACATAAAAAGTGTAACTTCCAGATATCCCAAAATAATTTACACCTATATCTTCTTGGAATTGAAGACCAGAATATTAAAGTTCTTAATATTAAATCTATTCTTAAACCTAACAAACAGATCAAATTAATCCAGGCTACGTTATCTTATCCGATTATCCGATGATACACTGTAAAAAAACAGTCATTCATACATGCTACCAAGTATGAATTTCCAACGGCCTCCTAGAAGGAATTAACTGTAAAATTAAAACACTCAAACGAACCTGTACGAGTTTACCAATCAAGAATTTTTCTTTTTAAGAATTGATTATCTATTTACATAAAAATGCCACCCACATTTCTGTGAGTGGCATCAATATCCGTCAATACTAGTTGACAGATACTCTTTTTTAATTCAATTTTTCTAATTCAGCAGCAATTTCATCCTTAACGAAGGATTCACGACGCGCTACGCTAATACTTCGGGCAATTTCCAAAGTTTCCTTTGCCTGTTTATCGTCACCCAATGCTAGTTCATCTTTTCCTCGAATAAGGTATAATTCGTCCAAAATGAAAAGTGAATCATGCTCACGACAAAGTTCAATTCCACGTTCAACAATGTCTTTTGAATCCTTATAGTTACCTAAGTTACTATAAAGTTCACCAAGTTGGCAGTAAATTGATGCCCATTGGCGTAAGCTCCCGATCAATTTCTTATTATCAATCAATCGTACTGCCCGATCAGTTAACCTTGCTGCCCGTTCTGGATCATCACGTTTATAGTATGCCAACGCCATTCCCGCAGTAGTCATTGCAAGGTAGATGTTAGCACTTGTTGTCGCAAACTGGGTTAACACCAATTCAAAGTTGAAGATTGCTTCATCAATCTTATTAGAGTTAACCTGAACCATTCCTAATAGGTAATAGTACCGTTGCTTATCAA
Organism: Limosilactobacillus urinaemulieris; assembly: GCF_932750685.1. NCBI lineage: Bacteria > Bacillati > Bacillota > Bacilli > Lactobacillales > Lactobacillaceae > Limosilactobacillus > Limosilactobacillus urinaemulieris. Next base: position 78,385 of record NZ_CAKOBX010000001.1, read on the forward strand.
AATCACTCTCCAGCTTCTTTACTGGAATCTTATTTAATGCTTCTGTAGCGGTTTCAAATTTACCCGCAACCAAATCATTTACAATTGTATTAAATTGGTCATTAATGCCGCTTCCACTATTCTCCACAATTCGTTCTGTGGGAATATTTAGCCGTTCACAAATTGCAGTCAGAATATTCATTTTGGGCAACCGGTTCTGTTTTTCCATTAAACTAATCGTTGCCTGGGTACAGATACCTTCTGCTAATGCTGTCTGTGATAACCCTCTTTTGCGGCGAATTTTCTTTAAGACGTCTCCTCGGAGTTTCATTTTCTTCCCTTCCTCAACTTATTAATAATATGACTAAAATTATTAGAAAGATCAAATGATCTACAAACCATAGTTGAAAATATCCTTATGCATTATAGCACTAATCATGGCTTTATGCGAAGAAATCTGGAACAAAAAAGACTGGTAAGACTTATTTTGACCAGTCTTTATTTTCTTATTCTTTTTTCATAAATTAAATAGACATTTTAAATAAAAATGAATATAAAGTGAATGCTCTAATCTTCATTGTATTTTTTAGTGCCGACTTTTTCTTCACCGAGTTTACGGAAATCATACTTAATCTTACTATTCCGATCAAATTCTTCTAACCCAAGTTGGATTAAGCGGTCAATCAAATCGGAATAACCGATTCCTGAAACTTCCCACATTTGTGGATACAAACTAATATTAGTGAATCCTGGTAAGGTATTTGGTTCACCAAGGTATGGTACATTATTTGAATCAACCAAGAAATCAATCCGTGCCATTCCCTTCATGCCGAGAACCTTGTACGCTTTTAAAGCCATTGAAGTAATTTCTTCAGTTAAGTATTCTGGTAACTTTACTGGTAATTCAAAAACAACCCCACTAGCATCCACAAATTTATTTTCATAGTTGTAGAAAGAATCGCCTTCAGGAACACGAACAGCACCAAGCTTAGAAGCAACTGGATGCTCATTCCCAAGAATCGAGATTTCAACTTCTTGTGGATGATCAATTCCTTGTTCTACAAGAATCTTGTAGTCATATTTAAAGGCATCATCTAACGCCTTTTCGTACTCTTCAGCGTTTGTTACCTTATGGATTCCAACAGAAGATCCTTGCTTGGCTGGTTTTACGAATGCCAAGTCGCCAATCTTTTCCTCAACCTTAGCCCATGGATAATCTGCCCGGTTTTCAGGTGTAACCACTACGTAAGGAGTATTTCGAATCCCAGCTTCTGTAAGGATCTTCTTTGTTAAATCTTTATCGAATGCCATCGCACTAGCCGCAATATTAGAACCAACATATGGTTTCTTCAGGAGCTTAAAAAGTCCCTGAACGGTCCCATCTTCTCCAAGGTTACCATGAATTACCGGGAAGAAGAGATCAACAGCCTTCATCTCGTTTAATGCCATAATTGGTGCTAACGGTTGATTCAGATCCATCTTTTGGTATTCTTCTTGAACAACTTGATCTTCATCATCACCATTAAAGATTCGCTGTGATGCACTATTACCGAGAAGAACCCCATCCTTGGTGAACATAAATAAGCTAACATTATACTTATCTTTATCAAGGGCATCATAGATATTATGCGCCGAACGTTTTGAAACATCATGTTCAGATGAATTGCCACCAAACAGCAATGCGATGTTTAACTTTTTAGTCATTGCGTGTACCACCTTATTTAGTTTAATTTTATTTATTACCGTTTTCCTAGAATCTTTAGTATATCATGAATTAGTTCAGCTTACTAGATTTGAGCACGAATGACTTAAATTAACATCCCCCGTACTTTGCGTTATAATAAAAAACACTTTTTCGCATTTTGCAAGTTTAAATCAAAGGAGTTATCGTATGGCAGAAAAGAGAATCCCAATTTGGCAACGAAACTTACGTGTTCTTGCAATTGCCGTCTTTATTGCCGGAATTGCCTTTTCCGAAGTAATGCCATTCTTGCCACTCTATATTAACACCCTGGGACATTTTTCCCACCAACAATTAAATATGTGGGCTGGATTAGTTTTTTCAGGAATTTATTTTGTCTCTGCTTTTGTTTCTCCTTGGTGGGGAAAATTAGCAGATCAAAAAGGACGAAAACTAATGATCCTTCGTGCATCCCTCGGCATGGCAATCGTCTTAGCAGCAATGGGACTTGTCACTAATGTTTGGCAATTGTTTATACTCCGAATGACTCAAGGTTTCTTTGCCGGCTTCGTTTCTAACTCCAATGCCCTAATCGCAACAGAAACGCCAAAAGAAAAATCAGGTCAGGCACTGGGAACCATGGCTTCCTCATTTACGGCCGGCAATCTTCTCGGTCCCTTTATCGGTGGCGCCCTTGCTTCGTTATTTAGTTACCGGGTTACTTTTTTTATTACTGGTCTTTTACTTCTGATTGCTTTCTTCTTAGCCCTCTTTTTTGTTCATGAAGACGATTTTCAACCGATAACCAATAAGAAGCTTGGAAGCTCACGTGGCGTGATTGCTGCACTTAAGAATCCACGATTGATCTTTGGTCTTCTCCTCACTACCCTAATCATTCAAGCAGCCAATAATTCGATTAACCCGATTGTCTCCCTCTACGTTAACCAGCTAATGCATCACCAGGGAAACGTTGTCTTCGTTTCTGGAGTAATTGCAGCCCTCCCTGGAATTGCCACTTTTCTTGCTGCTTCACGGTTTGGTGCAATTGGTGACCGTGTTGGTACCCAAAAAGTTATCATCGCTGGCTTTGTTGGCGCAATTATTCTCTTCTTTCTGACTGCCTTTGTCCAAAACTCGTTTGAACTTGGTATTCTTCGCTTTCTGGTTGGCTTTACGGATGCCTGTCTTTTTCCTCAAGTGCAAACCCTTCTTACCAAGAACACTTCTTCCATGATCACTGGACGAATCTTTTCCTGGAACCAAAGTGCAATGTACATCGGGAATATTTTTGGCCCATTACTTGGATCTACCATTGCTGGAGTTTCAAGTTATAATATGGTATTTATCATTACGGCTGTAATTGTTACTCTTAACCTCCTCCTCTTCAAATTCAATGTTGTTAATTCACTGGATTAAAATTTAAAATATTAATAGCTCCAAGCTTTCGGTAAAGCCGAATTCTTGGAGCTATTTATTTATATTGAAACGATTATTCTTTTAGTGATTAACCTTTATTTACCATTAGGGTAAACCGCAACGACACCACCGTTGTAGTGCTTATTAATCCATTGTTGAGTTGACTTAGATTGAAGAGCCTTAACCAACTTCTTAATTGCTGGATTATTCTTGTTCTTCTTTTGCACTGCAATTAAGTTAGCGTAAGGTGAAGTGTTCTTTTCAAGAGCGATTGAATCCTTCTTTGGATTTAGTCCTGCTTGAACAGCATAGTTGGCATTGATAACAACTGCGTCACCTTCACCACGCTTGTAGAATTGGGTCATGAGTTTTGGTTCAAGGTCTGTCTTGAACTTCAAATTCTTCTTGTTAGTTTGGATATCATTGAAATTAGCTGATTCAATCTTGGTTCCTGGCTTCAATGTAATTAAACCAGCATCCTTTAAGATTTGCAGAACCCGACCATAGTCCGCAACGTTATTTGAAACCAGAATCGTTGCCCCATCAGGCAAATCAGATAACTTCTTGTACTTCTTAGAGTAGAAGCCAATTGGTTCCAAGTGAACATTTCCGACACTAATCAAGGTTCCATGATTCTTCTTGTTCCAGTTATCCAAGAATGGCTTGTGTTGGAAGTAGTTAGCATCCAAGTCACCACTTGCTAGCTCCTTGTTTGGCAATACATAATCTTGGAATGTCTTAATTTGAAGGTTAACCCCTTCCTTTTTTAATTGGGGTTGAACATGCTTCAAAATTTCAGCGTGAGGAGTTGAAGAAGCCCCCACAGTCAAAGTTGTTTCCTTTTGCTTTCCGCATCCGGTAAGGACTAATGCCCCTAATGCTAATGTTGCAATTGCTGCTAACCATTTTTTCTTCATAAGTATTCCCTCCGTTTTCTAATTAACGCTTATCAATTTGCTTAACAACTGTGTCACCCAAGAATTGGAAGACAAAAACAATTATGACAATAATAATCGTGGCCATCATTGTAACGGCATTGTTGCTTGCCTGGAAACCATCTAAGTAAGCAAGGTTCCCTAAACCACCGGCACCAATTGCTCCGGCCATTGCAGTGTAACCAATCAATGAAATGGTAGTAACCGTAATTCCCGAAACTAAGGCTGGCGAACTTTCTGGAATTAAAACCTTAGTAACAATCTGCCACCGAGTAGCTCCCATCGCTTTAGCAGCCTCGATAACACCATGATCCAAATCATCAAAGGCAATTTGAACTAATCGGGCATAGAATGGTGCGGCTGAGATAATCAGTGACGGTAGGGCAGCCCGTGGTCCCATAATCGTTCCAACAAGTGCTTGAGTTGCTGGGAGCAACAGAACGATCAAAATAATGAATGGAATTGACCGGAAGATATTTACCAGCGCTGCAACTACCCAGTTAACAATCTTGGCAACAATTGAGTTACTATTCTGGGTTTCAAACAAAATCAATCCAAGAATAATCCCCAAAATTGCTACCGCAACCATAGAGACAACCGTCATCCAAATGGTCTCCCAAGTTGCTTGACCCATCTTTGTCCAATCAACATTATTAAATTCAAAGAATGAAGCAAATCCACTATTGTTCACGGTTAATCACCTCTGTTTCTACTCTCATTGTCTTCAGATAATCTAAGGCGCCCTTAATTTGATCCTGGTTGTCGTTATCAACAGTTAATTGAATATACAATGAACCAATTGATCCTTCTTGTGTTTGGTGAATATTCCCTTCAATAATACTCATATTTGTTTCGGGGAATTGGCGTAACATTTCAGAAACGATTGGCAATTTTGCCTGGTCACCGTGGAAGGTTAATTTAACAATTACCCCATCAGGATGGGATTCCAATAATTGCTTAACGACAACTTGGGTATCATCGGCAGAACCAGTAGATGTTTCTTGGTTAACAAACCGTTTCGTAATTGCTTGTTGTGGGTGCTTAAAGACATCCAAAACCGGGCCTTCTTCAACAATCGTTCCAGCATCCAGTACCGCAACATGATCACAAATCTTCCGAATAACATGCATTTCGTGAGTAATTACAACAATTGTTAATCCTAAACGACGATTAATATCAACAAGAAGATCCAAAACCTCATCCGTGGTCTTTGGATCCAAAGCACTTGTCGCTTCATCAGACAACAAAATCTTAGGATCATTAGCAAGGGCGCGGGCAATCCCAACCCGTTGTTTTTGCCCACCAGATAATTCTGAAGGATAGGCATTTTCTTTTCCTTGAAGACCGACCAGTTTAATTAGTTCTTCCGCTTTTTGCTGGCGTTCTGCCTTATTTCCCTTTTTAGAAATTTCTAACGGAAATTCAACATTTTCCTGAACGGTTCGTGACCACAACAAATCGAAGTGTTGGAAAATCATGCCAATTTTTAATCTGGCTTCCCGGAGAGCCTCTCCTTTTAGTTGACTAATTTCTTGACCATTAACGGTTACAGAACCAGTAGTTGGCGTTTCCAAACCATTAATCATTCGGATTAGAGTACTTTTCCCAGCACCTGAATAACCAACGATCCCATAAATTTTTCCATCAGGGATTGTCAGGTTAACGTCTTTAATTGCCTTTACCGGGCCTTCTTTACCGTCATATGTTTTTGAGACATCCTTAAACCGAATCAATTACTCTTCCTCCTTTTCAATAAAAAAGCCTTTCGTTCGTTCAATAAACAAATTATTAAACGGACGAAAGGCTTCGTGGTACCACCGCAGTTTATGATCACTTCACAATGATCACCTCAATAAGTGTCAGTAAACACTCACCTGCGATAATGGGCAGTAACCAATATTAGCTTATCATCAGACTCACTAACACACTTTAATCAAAGACCATCTTCGGTACCATCAACCAATTCTCTTTCACCAATCAAGAACTCTCTGAGTGATTAATTAGCATCTACTCATCTTTTCAAATAGTATTCTAATATTTCGATTGATATTATAATACTAAGTTCACTTTTTATTGTCAATACCTAATTCAAATTAATTTTAAAAATGAAAAAGGCTCGGTCTCCCTAAGCCTCTTACTATATAGCATTAGAATGTTATGCCTTAACTTCAACAATCCAATTATCATTTTTGTCACTTGAACCAAGTAATTCCGGTTGATCAATTACTTTTTGGTTTACCGCAACAATTTCACCGTCAATTGGACTATCGATATCAGTTACTGCCTTTTCAGCTTCAACAGCAACAAACTTGCCACCATTAGTTAATTTTGTTCCTACGGCAGGAACATCAATAAAACTAACTTGGCCAAGGTCATCACGACCGTTATCATTTAATCCTAAACGTGTATTACCGTTATCTTGTTTTTCTGTCCAAAAATAACTTTCAGTAGCCATCTTCAACTACACCCCATCTATCTAAATTCTTTGTTATTACTAAACATGTAAGAGTGATGGTGATATCTCATCGACATTACCATCCCGATTCCGATCAGGTTACCAATCAGGGACGAACCACCAGCACTAATAAATGGTAATGGGATACCAGTAAGTGGTAGCAATCCAATGTTCATTCCAATATTTTCAAAAACGTGGAATAAAATCATCATAATTACACCTGTTGAAATATATGCATAGAATTCATTCCTGGTATCAAAAGTTACCCGGATCATTAAATAGATTAATAACAGGTAGAGAAGAATCAGTAGGGCACTTCCTATAAAGCCAAAGTTCTCACCAATAACTGAGAAAACCATATCTGACTCACGAACGGGGACGTATACTTTAGAGTTATCAAAGCCAGTTCCGGTAATTCCTCCCGAACCCACTGCTTTGATACTTTGCCACAATTGATAGCCCTGGTTACTCGTATCTTGTTCCGGATGAAGCCAAGTATCAACTCGGTCAAACTGATACGCTTGAAAACCGATATGCTCTAAAATCGTTCGGCCAACAGAACTTGTTACCATTGCCAGTGCTGAGCCACCAACAACGATTAGTCCAATTGCGGTTGGCGCAATAATCCGCCAAGTAACTCCGGAAACTAGGATCATTCCACAAAAGATTGCAAAGAAAACCAGTCCTGTCCCAAAGTCATTTTGTAACTTTAATGAAATTAAAATTGGTAATAACCATAAAAACATTGTCCCAATTAATCGCCAATCAGACTTAACCGTATGAACATTATAATGGTTATTATGAGTTGTAATCACCCGGCCCATCATCAAAATATAAGCCGGCTTCATAATTTCTGATGGTTGGAAAGTGAATGGTCCAATTGCAAACCAACTCTTGGCCCCTGTGTTAGCATAATATGCTCGGCTATAAAATACTAGGATCGCAAACATTAAAAATATTCCAACCCAGTAAACAAGCGGGGCAACCTTCCACAGTTGTTCTGAGTCGAACTGCATGATTATGATTACCAGGATTGTCCCGACAATATACCAAACCAGTTGACTTACTACTTGACGCATCACACTAGTTGATCCACCAGTATCATGAACAGCCGCAACATAAATCGATGCTAAACCGATTAAAGCTAACAGTAAAACACAGAAAATGATTCCCCAGTCAATTCGACTCTCATCATCACTTTGAGAACGTTGCATTCTTGAGCTCCTTTTTTGAGATTTTTAGCAACGCTGCTGCATCGCATTATCCTTGATGTAAATGGTATTGTTGGAGGACAACCTCTAGTCCTTCTTCTTGAGAACGAACATAAAACTCGCTTTCGTCAGCGGTTAGCAAGGCTTTGAATCGATTGCCGTCCGCTAATACTTCACCAATCAGCCGCTTGCCAATGAAAACTTGCTGAACTGGTTGATGACGACGTTCAATATCCTTTACATTAACTTCAATTTTTTTATCTTTTTTTGCCACTTTTTCACCTTTATTATTTTATAACTCGATGGAAAGTAAATTTTGCTGGAACTGGATCGTAACCACCACGGGCAAAAGGCTGACACCGCAGTATCCGAACTATTCCAAGCAGTATTCCCTTTATTCCAAAGCGCTGAATTGCTTCTAACGTATACTGAGAACAAGAGGGATAGTACCGACAAGCTCTAAATGATCGCTTTGCCGATATGTTTCGTTGATACCACCGAATCAGTCGACACGCGAAATCACTCACTAGTCCTTACCTTTTTTGCTATTTTCGGTCTTTTGCATCCGTTCTAGCATTTCACCAGCACCTTTAGCAACATTATCAAGCGGATCCTGAGAAACAACAACAGGAACCTTTAACTGGTCGCTAAAGAGTTGATCAATTCCCTTAAGAAGTGAAGTTCCTCCAGTAAGCATAATTCCCCGATCAATAATATCGCTTGCTAACTCAGGCGGGATAGTTTCAAGAACACCAATCGTTGCCTTAACGATTTGATCGAGAGTACCGTGAATTGCCTCTTCAATTTCATTTTCATCAGTTGTGATTTGCTTTGGCATTCCAGTAGCAACATCACGACCACGAACATCCATCTTCTTAGGTTCATCAACTGGCAATGCAGTTCCGATCTCCATCTTAATTTGTTCAGCGGTATGTTCACCGATAATTAAGCCATGACGATCTTTGATATATGCAGTAATATCATTATTTAACTTATCACCAGCCATCCGAATTGATTGACTAGCAACAATATCACCTAGTGAAAGGATAGCAATATCACTAGTACCGCCACCCATATCAATAACCATGCTACCACGTGGCTTAAAGATATCGAGACCTGCACCGATCGCAGCAACCTTAGGCTCGTATTCAAGGTAAACCTTACCCCCGCCTGATTGCTCAGCTGCTTGAATAATCGCCTTTCGTTCAATTTCAGTAATATTAGTTGGGGCACAGATCATGATGTCTGGCTTTGACATAAAGCCCTTAACACTCAATTTGCCGATAAAGTATGAAAGCATTTCTTGAGTAACATCGAAGTCGGAAATAACACCATTCTTCAATGGACGAATAGCGCGAATATTACTTGGTGTCCGTCCCACCATTCGATATGCTTCTGAACCCACAGCTAATACTTTATTAGTTTGTGTATCAATTGCAACAACTGAAGGTTCATTCAAGACAATTCCTTTGCCCTGAACATAAATTAGAACGTTTGCGGTTCCTAAATCGATTCCGATATCCTTTGCCATTTATGTAATTTCTCCTTCCGGCCAATTCTTTATAATAACGTTGGTAATTATACCACATAATTGAAAAATACTAACCACGTTCAGGATGGTTAACCGCTTCAGTAGACGCTAACTCAATTTGGTCATCAATATTAACCCGATCAATCTGGGCACCAAGCCGCGCCAACTTTTGATGGAGGTGATAGTATCCACGGTCAAGATACTTTAAATTACGAACTTGAGTAATCCCTTGAGCAACCAATCCGGCAATGACCAAAGCTGCACCAGCACGCAAATCGGTAGCAGCAACTTCCGCCCCACTAAACTTTGCTGGCCCACTCAGTACAGCTGTTGAATTTTTAATTTGGTACTCTGCATTCATTCGTCGTAATTCTTCAAGGTGCATAAAGCGCTTTTCAAAGACAGTTTCATTCATCATGCTTGTACCATTTGCTAACAACTGTAAAACCGTCATTTGTGGTTGTAAATCAGTTGGAAAACCAGGATATGGTGCTGTTTGGACAGTGGATGGCAACAAAACTGATGTTCCTAATACCCGAATTCCATCATCCTGATCAATCACTGTAACACCCATATCCTGTAGCTTGGCAATTAACGGTTCATTATACTTGCTCTCAGCGTTTTCAATAACAACATCACCGTTAGTTGCGGCAGCAGCAATCATAAAGGTTCCTGCTTCGATTCGATCAGACATTACCCGGTAGTCACAGCCATGTAAGAAGTTAACTCCCTGGATACGGATGACGTCAGTTCCAGCCCCATGCACTCGTGCACCCATTTTATTTAAGGCGTTTGCTAGATCAACAATCTCTGGTTCACGTGCGCAGTTTTCGATTGTCGTAATTCCCTCAGCCAATGTTGCTGCCATCATAATATTCTGGGTAGCACCAACACTTGGAAAGTCTAAATAAATATTCGTACCAACCAATCGATCAGCACGTGCTTCAATGTAACCATCATGCTGTTCAATAACTGCGCCTAGCTGGCGAAGACCTTTAAGATGAAGGTCAATTGGCCGAGACCCGATTGCACAGCCACCTGGAAGAGCAATCTTAGCATAACCAGTTCTTGCCAATAATGGGCCCATGACTACCATCGAAGCACGCATTTTACTTACATACTGGAATGGCGCTTCCGATGAAATCTTTTGACTAGCATTCAAATCAATAACGTGATTCTCCTGATTAAATTGAACCCGAATATTTAAAAATTTTAATAATTCATTCATCATTAGGACATCTGATAATACCGGAACATTAGTTAAGTGGAGAGTTCCGGTAGAGGCAAGGATTCCTGCTGCCTGAAGCGGTAAAACAGCATTCTTTGCTCCCTCAACGGCAATGCGCCCAAATAAACGATGACCACCCTTAATAATTATCTTTTCCATAATTTAACTCCTTATTAAGTCAACGCAATAAACCGGGTAGTTGGCTAACTGCATTAATGAACCCGATGAAAAAACTGGCGCATAAGTAACCGATCGCTGTAGAAAATAAGACAATCGCTAACGGTAGTGTCTTCGGGGGATGACGAAAAAGACGTTCAAGTCGAAATCCCTGAATTGCGGTAAAGGTTAGCCAGATCATTCCGAGTTGGATAACTATTTCTACTAAAGCTTTAATTCCTGTTATCTGCACCTTTTCACCCTCTTTAAAACCAACTACAATTTTATCATACCAACTAATGAGTGATCAGTCATCATTAACAACCTTTAGACTAAGTTAATAATCAAAAAAGGACATTTAACGAGTCTTTTACTCATTAAATGTCCTTTTATATTGTTAAAAGTAAAGTTACTTTTGCTTAAACTTAGAAACCTTAAGACGGTTAACAGCACGCTTTAAATGAACCTCAGCACGAGCAAGGTCGTTTTGGCGGTGTGCTTCCTTCGCTTTCTTAATTGCTTCTTCAGCGCGTTGCTTAGCTTCTTCAGCACGAGCAACATCAATCTTTTCGGGCATTTCAGCACTATCTGCAGTAATTAAGGCAGTCTCACCATCAAATTGCATGATTCCACCGTTAACAGCAGCAATCTCATCAGTACCCTGATCATGTTTAATTCGTAACTCACTAATTGTTAATGATGCTAATACAGGTACGTGTTTAGCCATGATCCCCATTTGACCACCAGAAGTGTTCATAATAACCATCGTGGCATTATCATTATCATAAACCGTACCATCAGGAGTGATAATGGTGACTTTAAACTTAGTATCAGCCATAATTATCCCTCCTACTCTGCAGTTTCTTTAGCAGCATCAGCCTTCATTTTCTTAGCTTTTTCAACAGCATCATCGATTGTACCAACTAACCGGAATGCTTCTTCTGGCAAGTCATCATACTTTCCTTCAAGAATACCCTTAAATCCTTTAATAGTATCCTTCAATGGAACATACTTACCTGGCGTACCGGTAAACTGTTCGGCAACACTGAAACTTTGTGATAAGAAGTTTTGAATCCGCCGAGCACGAGCAACAATTACCTTTTCATCGTCAGACAATTCATCCATCCCTAAGATAGAAATAATATCTTGCAATTCATGGTAACGTTGCAAAACGTGTTGAACTTCAGTAGCAACTTCATAGTGTTCCTTACCTACAATTTCAGGAGTTAACGCTGTTGAAGTTGATGCTAATGGATCAACGGCAGGGTAAATACCAATTTGAGTCAACCGCCGCTCCAAGTTAGTGGTGGCATCCAAGTGAGCAAATGTTGTAGCTGGAGCAGGGTCGGTATAGTCATCGGCTGGAACATAAACGGCCTGGATCGAGGTAATTGAACCCTTCTTAGTAGAAGTAATCCGTTCCTGTAACTGACCCATTTCAGTAGCCAATGTTGGCTGATAACCAACGGCAGAAGGAATCCGGCCTAACAAGGCAGAAACTTCTGACCCAGCCTGGGTAAACCGGAAGATGTTATCAATGAATAGCAAAACATCTTGACCCTTTACATCACGAAAGTATTCCGCAATGGTAAGCCCGGTTAAGGCAACCCGCATCCGGGCACCAGGGGGTTCGTTCATCTGACCATAAACCATGGCAGTCTTTTCAAGAACTCCTGAAGCCTTCATTTCGTAGTACATATCGTTACCTTCACGGGTCCGTTCACCAACACCCGTAAAGACAGAAATACCATTATGCCCTTGTGCAATATTGTGGATCAATTCCTGAATCAAAACGGTCTTACCAACACCGGCACCACCGAATAACCCAATCTTACCACCACGAACATATGGGGCTAACAAGTCAATAACCTTAATCCCAGTTTCAAGGATTTCAGTATTGTTGTTTAATTCATCATACTTAGGTGCATCACGGTGAATAGGCATCCGCTTTGCATCTGGTCCAAACTTAGGGCCGTTATCAACTGGTTCACCCAAAACGTTGAAAACACGTCCCAGAGTATCGTCACCAACCGGCACACTAATAGGTGCTCCGGTATTTTCGACTTCCATTCCCCGTTGAAGACCATCGGTACCGTCCATGGCAATTGTCCGCACTACTCCATCACCCAATTCAAGGGCAACCTCAGTAGTTAAGATTTTGTCATCACTTTCCTTAATCTTTAACGCGTCATTAATCTCTGGTAGCTTTTCATCTAAGGGGAACTCAATATCAACAACTGGTCCGACAACTTGAACAACTTTACCAGAACTCATGTTGTTTCCTCCTCAGTTAAATTTTATTCTTGTGCTGTCATACCACCGGTAATTTCAGTAATTTCAGTGGTAATGGCAGCTTGACGAGCACGGTTATATTGCAACTCCAATGATGAAATGATGTCATCTGCATTATCAGTGGCAGACCGCATTGCGTTTGCACTTGATGAGTGTTCTGACGTCTTTGCATCAAGGATGGCTCCATACAATAAGCTTTCGGCATATTGTGAAACAAGTCCAGCAATAATTTCCGTATCCGAAGGTTCAAATTCATATTCAGCCGTAATCGGTGACTCATCTTGAGTGGATTCTGCGGATTTTTCCTCATCCTCCATCAATGATTCAGCCGTAATTGGTAATACATCATGAACCCGAACTCGGGACGTAATCCGATTAACGTAATGGCTGTATGCCAAGTACATTTCATCGAATACGGCATCGTCATACATCTGAACAGCAGTCTTTACAATTTGATGAACTTCACGGAATGTTGGTACATCGCTAATTCCTGAATACTCGTAGACGACGTTCATCCCACGTTTCTTAAAGAATTCAGTCCCGGTCTTACCAACAGTTAAGAATACTGTATTTTCTGCAGTTAAATTCTTGTCCTTCATTAACTGTAAAGTTTGCTTGATAATATTGTTATTATAACTACCAACCAAGCCACGATCAGATGTAATAACTAAAATTCCAGTCTTTTTAACTGGACGCTTCTCAAACAACGCAGCATAAGCGTCATGACTGGCGCTAGCTGCAGATGCGTTGTGAGATTTAACCAGATCGGACAACATCTTCTTAACCTTCTCAGCATATACTTCATATGACTGAGTATGGTGTTGAATTTGATTCAATTTTGCAGTTGAAACCATTTGCATGGCAGCAGTAATCTGGCGCGTGCTCTTTGTGGATTCAATCTTATGCTTAACAGCAGCAAGTGAAGCTGGCACTAAATCTCACCGTCCTTTCGACTAGTCATTATTAATTTTTTTGTGCGGCTTTTTTCTTGTCATCACTGGTTTGGAAAGATTTCGTGAACTCAGCAACAGCATTCATTAAGTCGTCACCTTCTGGTAACTTACCAGTTGACTTAATCGTGTCATAAAGGTCTTGGTGATTAGCATGCATAAATGAAGCAAGTTCGCTTTCATAACGTGGAACATCATCTACCGGAATTTTATCAACAAAACCGTTTGACAGAGCAAACAACGTTACAACTTGTTGTTCAACAGGCTGTGGTTGGTGCAATCCTTGCTTCAAAAGTTCCATAGTGTGCTTACCACGTGATAACTTGGCTTGAGTTGCTTCATCCAGATCAGAACCAAATTGAGCAAATGAAGCTAATTCATTATATGATGCAATATCCAAACGCAATGTCCCGGCAACTTTCTTCATTGCCTTAACCTGGGCATCACCACCAACACGAGAAACTGACGTACCAGCATCAATAGCTGGCCGTTGACCTGCATAGAATTCATCAGAGTTCAAGAAGATCTGTCCATCAGTAATTGAAATAACGTTGGTTGGAATGTAGGCAGAAACATCACCGGCTTGGGTTTGAATAATTGGTAATGCAGTCATTGACCCACCACCAAGGTCATCAGATAACCGTGCAGCACGTTCTAGTAACCGTGAGTGGGTATAGAAAATATCACCAGGATAAGCTTCACGACCAGGAGGCCGCCGAAGAATCAATGAAAGTTCACGGTATGCATCGGCCTGCTTTGAAAGGTCATCATAAACAATCAAAACATCTTTACCACCGTACATGAACTCTTCACCCATTGCGGCACCAGCATAAGGGGCAATGTAAAGCATTGGTGCAGGGTTAGAAGCACTAGCTGAAACAATAATTGTGTAGTCTAATGCTCCGTAACGCCGCAAGGTTTCAACGTTTGCCCGAACAGTTGATTCCTTTTGTCCAATGGCAACGTAAATACAAATTACGTCCTTGCCCTTTTGGTTAATGATGGTGTCCAATGCAATGGCAGTCTTACCGGTCTTCCGGTCACCAATGATCAACTCACGCTGACCACGGCCAATTGGTACTAAGGCATCAATAACCTTAATACCTGTTTGCAATGGTTCACTAACACTCTTCCGCTCCATAACACCTGGAGCTTTCTTTTCAATTGGACGTGTCTTGTCAGTCTTGATTTCACCAAGTCCATCAATTGGTCGACCTAATGAATCTACTACCCGTCCTAACAATGCTTCACCGACGGGAACTTCCATGATTCGACCCGTCCGCTTAACGGTATCACCTTCACGGATGCCAGAAAAGTCTCCCAAAATAACGATACCAACATCGTTACTTTCGAGGTTTTGTGCCATTCCGTAAACACCGTTACTAAATTCGAGCAACTCACCAGCCATGGCATTTTCCAAGCCGTCGGCACGAGCAACACCATCACCAACGTAGGTAACAGTACCCGTTTCCTCGACAGATACTTTGTCTTGGTAGTTGGCAAGTTGTTTCTTGATGAGTGAACTGATTTCCTCAGTTTTAATGCTCATAAAGGTCTCACCTCTTCGAAATAAGATAATTTATCTAACTAGTAAACGACGAATCTGCTTAATCTTTGAACTTAAGCTACCATCCAATGTCTTATTATTAAGATGAACGATAACTCCGCCCAAAATTTCGGGATCAACTTGTTCGTGAAGAACAACTTCCTTAGCGCCAAATCGTTGGGCCAGGTTAGCCTTAAGTTGATCACGTTGTTGTTTATCAAGTTGGATCGCTGTAACAACGTCGGCATGAACACGTTTCATCTTAGCGTCATACCGTCGCTCAAACTCATCAATGATTGCAACTAGATCGTTAATCCGGCCATAATCAAAAGTCATTTGAATTAAATTTGAAACTGGTTGAGAAAAACCTTTCTTCAAATCATCAATAAGGGACTTCTTTTCACTGAGTGATAATTGAACTCCTGATAAAACAGGAGCCAGTGCAGCGTTGTCCTCAAAGACTTGACGTAGAGCAGTCAATTCTTGATAAGTTTGATCGAGTGTATTGTCTTCATCGACCAACTCGAACAGTGCTTTCGCATAACGATTTGCAACTGTTTGCTTATCAAGACTCATGATCTACCAACCCTTCAATATACGAATCAATCAATTCTTTTTGGTCGTCCGCATTTAATTCTTTATGGATGAGTTTGGAAGCAATCTCAATAGATAAGTTTGCAACGTCATCCTTTGCACCATTCAACGCATCACGACGAGCCTGCTTAGCATCTTCTTGTGCGCGTTGCTTGAGTGCTTGAGCGTCATTTTGTGCAGCTTCAACAATTTGAGCACGTTGCGCTTCACCAGACTTTTTGGCATTGTCAACAATGTCAGCAGCTTCTTGGTGAGAGTTTTGTAACTCAGCTTGTCGTTTAGCAGCCATCTTTTCAGCGTTTTCACGTGATTTAGCAGCATTGTCAATATCACTAGCAATCTTATCTGCACGCTTTTTCATCATATCCGTAACTGGCTTCCAAGCAAAGTGCTTGATAAGTAACATCAGGATAATGAAGGTAACGATGTAGAATACCAAATCACCAACGTATAAGCTATTAGATTCAGCTAAAACACTGTTCACAAACATCTATTGACACCTCCTTGTTCTCTAAAATAAAAATTATTAATCAAAATAATTACTTGTTCATAACAAGGAAGCCGATAACAATAGCGATGATAGGCATGGCTTCGATCAAACCAACACCAATGAACATCGTTGCTTGTAATCTACTTTGTAATTCTGGTTGACGTGCGATACTGTCAACAGTATGTCCGATTAAGATACCATCACCAATACCACCACCGATAGCGGCACCCATAGCCGCGAGTCCTGCAGCAATTGCTCCTAATGCCATTTTAAAATTCCTCCTTAAGAGATAGATTATTATTCGGAAACCTTCCGAGAAATATAAACTGTCGTTAATGTTACAAAAACATATGCCTGAATTGAACCGATAAATACTGAGAATCCTTGCCAAAGCAACTCAAGTAAGAATCCTGGAATGATTGTTAAAGCACCATGTGAAAAGGCTACTCCAGCAACCAACTTTAATAGCAATTCACCAGCAAAAATGTTACCAAAGATCCGCAAACCCAAAGTTAAGAAGTTAGCCAATTCTTCAATGATATTGACTGGCAACATCAATGCAAATGGCTTTACATACCCCTTCAAGTAACCGCCAAGACCCTTATTCGCAATTCCTGCAAAGTGAGCCAATGTAATTACCATCAGTGAGAATGTTAAAGTAACAACTGGATCCGCCGTTGGACTTCTAAGAATTTCTTGGTTATTCCAACTAAGATTAAAAATCAAGCCAAACTGGTTGGCAAAGAAGATGAAAACAAAAAGAACAAAGGCCAAAAAACTGTAATGACCAGTCTCTTCATTTGGCATTTGACTACGAACAATTCCGTTCGTAAAGTCGATTAGCCATTCCAAAACATTCTGCGCACCCTTTGGCTTCATTTGAATCTTTCGGGACATGCCAAATAATACAAAGAATACGATTGCATAAATAACAAGACCTGAAATGATGTTAGTTGCATTAAACGTTAAGCCAAGAAACTTAAAAGTAAAAGCATCACCGCCCATTCATATTTCACCTCTTTCCTTAATAACAATAATTTGGCTGTAAATTGGATGAACGTCGTATACTAATACGAACTAGCCCAATATACGAGTATTAATATATCATCATTTGAAGCAACATTCAAAAAGATTTCTTGCTTTTTTAAGAAATAAACCGTTAACAAAGACTGTTCTAATTAGATTTTCTATTTAATAATTCATTTCCTCTCGTGATCCTTTAATCATCTTTTAATAAAAAAAGAAGCTTAACGTAAGCTTCTTTAACTGAATTATTTAACTTTGTTGACTTTTTCAGAAATTTCTTTTTCACTCCGCGCTTCTTGGGGAAGAATAAGGTTTAATGCAATTCCCAAAACAGCTGCAACTGCTAATCCAGAGAATTGGTACTGTCCTAATTTCAAGTAGGCATTTCCAATTCCAATTACCAAAATTGCTGAAGCGATCATTAAATTACGCTTCTTGTTAAAGTCAATTTGGTCTTCAATCATTACTCGTAAACCACTAGAGGCAATTACCCCAAAAAGAAGGAAGGAAATCCCACCAATAACTGGCATTGGGATCGTTTCAATTAAGGCACTTAGCTTTCCAATAAAACTGAAGAAGATTGCAAATGCTGCAGCCCCAGCAATAACATAGACAGATTGAACCTTAGTAATGGCAATAACACCAATGTTTTCACCGTAACTAGTAACTGGAGGACCACCAACAAATCCAGCAATAATTGATGCGGTACCATCCCCTGCTAAGGTATGGTTTAATCCTGGATCCTTAAAGAAATTCCGCTCGGTCAATTCGTTTAATACCATAATATGACCTAAGTGTTCAGTCATCGTTACAAAGGCGATTGGCGCCATACTTAAAATTGCTCCCCAATAAAATTGTGGATGGTAGTTAATGAACGGAATTTGGAACGCAGGCAGACTGAACCAGTGAGCTTTTTCTACCGGTGTAAAATCAACGATCCCAAATAAACAAGCAATAATGTAGCCAAAGACAATCCCCATCAAAATTGGGATCAATCCCATGAACCCCTTAAAGTACATATTAAAGGCAATTGTCAGTAGCATTGTAATCATTGCAACTGCAAAGAATTTAAGATCATACTTTCCCGTTACTGAATTAATGGTGGCATCCTTAGCCGCTGTACTAGCTAATGACAGCCCAATAACAACCACCACGGGGCCAACGATAATCGGCGGCAAGATCTTATCAATCCAATCCGAACCAATTAAACTAACAACTATTGAGACAATCAAGTAAACACACCCAACGGCAATTGTCCCTTGTGCAATCCCTGGATAACCAGTTGACTTCATTAATGCCATCATTGGGACAACAAACGAGAAACTGGAGCCCATATATGCTGGAATCTTATGTTTCGTAATTAAAAGGTACATTAACGTACCAACACCGGAACTAAAAAGTGCAATCCCTGGATTCAACCCAACAAGAATTGGTACCAGAACAGTAGAACCAAACATGGAAAACATGTGTTGGAGTGAAAGTCCAATCCATTGACCTGTTTTTGGCTTTTCATTAACGTCTAAAACGACATCATCACGATGAGCCATGAATATTTCCCTCCCCTAAAAAATAAAGCAGCTTTGAGTGAGGCCTCAAAGCTGCTTTAGTAAATATTCTCCTACAACCATGTAGTGTCATTTCACCGCACCTTTGAGGCCTCACGGGACCTCTTTTAAAGGTTTTAATTTCAAAAAGTATCTTACTTCGTTTCTGCCGGTTTGTCAATGACCCGATTTCGCCGTTTAACCATCACTAACGAAGTAATCGGAACAGTTAGGAGGACCCCAAGAAACGAAATCAAAATTTCAATTAGCTCGGCAACAAAGATCTTATTGTTAAAAATCATTCCAAACGAATAATGTAACCCCGCAAACCAAATAAAGAGAGAAAGGAATCCACCGAAGAAGCCGAAAAATAGAGTATTCAGAGTAGTTCCGATAATTTGACGGCCAATTCCCATTCCCCCCTCAATTAAGCGGGAATTACTAATTTGCGGATGAGTTTCCAGAATTTCCGTTAGCCCTGCGGAAATCGCCATCGCTGCTTCGGCAATAGCTCCTAATGTACTAATAACAATTGCGGTAACTGAAACCTTTAAATAACTAATTCCAATTAAGATTGACATTCCCTCAAGGTCATCACTATCCTCAGTGCCAAATCCTTGAACCATTGCCCAATGGCTGACAAACAAAATAAGTAGAATTAGAATTGCTAAAACAATCAATGAAGCATAAAAAGCTGTCACCGTTGTTCGCAAATCATCCTCCCCCATAAAAATCGTGATTGCTAAAATAGTAATTCCCGTAGTCGCAGTAACAAACATTGGCGGAACATGAAATTCAATCAAGACAATGGCAAAAAACAAAAAGCCAAAATTCAATAATAGACTAAGGAAGGAACGCCATCCCTGCTTACCGCCGACGAGAACCATCAAACACAGTAATACTATCCCTAATGCATAAATCGCACTCATTATCTGTTCCTCCTTCCTAGTAGGATGGCACCAAGGATACTAACTACCGGAACTGCTAACACAATTCCAATTCCGCTAATTAAGCTTTGTACCATCCCTAAGCTCATGTTCATGCTGAACGTATACCCCCATGAGTTACCATTTTTTAGGTAAAGTAAGCTATTCGTAAAGGTATCTGCCATAAAGATCAGAAAGAGGACATTTACTAACGGTCCCATGATCGATTTACCGACACTCCTTCCAGACATAAACAGTTGCATTCGTGTGACGGTTGGATCAATCCGTTTCAATTCAAATAATGTGGCTACAATGTCACTCGATTCATCCATAACTGCACCTAATGATCCCAGTAAAATTTCAGCAATGAATAACGGTCGCGGTACTTGAGTCACATATTGCATAGATTCATAGTAGACTCCTCGATTATGAGTAAGGTGAAGAACCAGGACCCCAATTAAGATTGCCACTGCTGTTCCGATAATCGTTGCACCTAGTGTGGCTAGCATTTTTTTAGTCGGCCCAAGAACAAGTAAAAGACTAATAAAGGTAAAAATTAAAGCTAACGTTGAAAAAATCAATAGAACATGATTCCCCTGGTTATGAAGGTCTAGTGAAACTGCAAGCAAGAATAAAATAGTATTAATTACTACACTAATAAGCGCAAACGTCCCTGCTCTCCCCATTGTTAGCAGTAAAACTGTAATAACAAGCCAGCTTAAAAAGACAACCACTGTGTCCCGTTTTGGCCCTGCTGGATTAGCTGATAATTTCCCGTGGTTTGTTTTTAATTGAGAAAGAAATAACTGATCACCAACCTTATACTGCTGATCCATTGGTTGCGAATCACTAAATGTGTTTTGAACCTTAACTTTATTCCCACGTCTTTTTCCGTTCATCAGGATTGTTATAAGCTCCTGATTAGTCTGGTGATCAACGTTTTTAAACTGGTCTTCAGTTCGTTGAGGCTTTTCATTAGTTACTTGCACAACCTGAGCAATTGGTTGCCGATAAAGGCGCTGGTTATGAGTAACAAAAAGCATTGCTGCAAGACCACAAATAATCATCCCAATTAATAAGAATGTTCTCTGGCGTGACCACTGAATTGTCACGATTTTCACTTCCCTTTTTTACAATCACCCAATATTTTACTATTCATTTAAAACAAAAAAAGAGCTGACAAAAATCTTATCTTTATCATAAGCTCTTCACTATTATTTACCTATTTATTTTTTAACCATTCTTCGACTAAATCATGAACTTGATTAGCGGTTTCACACTTTGTCACTGCATCATGGTATAGCTTTTGGCATTCATTAATGTCAAGATTCCTCATCATTGAACGAGTGCGTAAGATCGATGTTGCACTCATCGAATACTCGTCTAATCCCATTCCCATTAAAAGTGGCAAGGCGAGACGATCACCGGCCATTTCACCACACATCGCCACCGTTGTATTATGCTGGTGACCTGATTTGATAATGTGATCAATTAGTTTTAAAAACGGTGGGTTCAGTGGCTGATAAAGGTAGGAAACCGCTGCATTCCCCCGATCGGCCGCAAAACAGTATTGAATCAAATCATTGGTTCCAATGCTAAAGAAGTCAACCTCCTTGGCTAATCGCTCTGCATATAGTGCAGCCAATGGGACCTCGATCATAATTCCTAATTTAATATTTGCCCCAACATGCGGATAATCTTGACGCAACTTTTCTCGCTCTTCATAGTAAATCTTTTTGGCTGCCCGAAGCTCTTCTAAAGTCGTAATCATTGGAAACATAATATTAATTTGACCAAACTGTGAAGCCCGAATTAGTGCCCGTAATTGTGTACGAAACATTGATGGGCGATCCAGCGAAATCCGAATTGCACGATAACCTAAAAACGGATTCAGTTCATGGGGGAGTGGCATGAAGGTTAATGGTTTATCGCCACCAATATCAAGCGTCCGCACCACAAGTGTCTTGCCAGCCAAACTTTCAACAGCATCCTTATATGCCTGAAACTGCTCATCCTCTGTTGGCAAGTGTTCACTTTTCATGTAAAGGAATTCAGTCCGGAAAAGGCCAACTTCATCTGCTCCGTTACTAACCGCTGCCGGGATGTCATTAGACGAACCAATATTAGCAGAAATTGTTAACTGCTGACCATCCTTAGTAACTGAAGGGCTATTAACCAACTTTGCCCAGCGAAGTTTTTCTGCTGCATACTGACTTGCTAACCGTTGATAATGTTCTACCTGTTGGGCAGTGGGTTCAACAATTGCCGTTCCTGAAAAGCCATCAACAATTATCCGCTCGCCATTTTTTACCTGGTGAGCAATTTTTTTACACCCCACAATTGCCGGAATTTGCAATGAACGAGCCATTATCGCAGCATGACTGGTTCGACCGCCAACCTCAGTAACAATTCCTTTAACATACTTTGCATTCATTTGGGAAGTATCCGAGGGCCCAATCATGTGGGCAACCACGATTACCGGATGATCAAGCGTTTGCAGGTTAGGCAGTTGTTTTCCTTCAAGCTTTGCCAATACCTGATCCCGAATGCTAGCAAAGTCCGTTGCCCGTTCCTGCATGTACTTGTTTCCCGTCATTGATTCAAACTCATGAATAACCCGAGTAATCACTTCTTCAAAAGCCGTTTCCGCGTTAATCCGCTGACTTCGAATCCGAGTAACAACCTGATTAAACATTTCTGGATCATCTAAGATTTCAATATGAACATCAAAGATCGCAAGCTCATCTTTTGATAACTTTTTAGTAGCTGCTTTTTTTAGTGCCCTAAGATCATTACTAATCGCCAGTAAGGCATTTTTAAAGCGCTGAATTTCCACAAACGGATCACTAATCCGTCGTTTTTCAAAACTCAGATCTGGTTTATCTACGATGTATGCTGGTGCAATTCCGATACCATTACTAGCCGCTGTCCCTGTCATTTTTAAAGTCATTTCTATCTGCTTACCCTCTTTAAAGAAACCGGTTTACACCTATTATAGGAGAATCTTTTCTTAATGACCAGTTCAATGAATACACATTTAACTTTGAAGAAACAAAAAGAGACCCAGAAAAAGCTATCTTGCTTTTTCTCGATCTTTTTCTATAATTTGGTATTTTTTACTTTGTACCAAAGAGACGGTCACCAGCATCACCTAATCCCGGAACAATGTAACCGTCCTTATTTAAGTGATCATCAAGTCCAGCAGCGTAGATATCTACGTCTGGGTAAGCTTCACGAACAGCTTTAACCCCTTCTGGAGCAGCAACTAAACATGCAAACTTCATGTTCTTTTCAGAACAGCCGCGCTTCTTCAACGCTTCAATCGCCATCATTGCTGAACCACCTGTTGCTAACATTGGATCAACAATAAATAATTGCCGTTCAGTAATGTCATTTGGTAACTTTACAAAGTATTCATGTGGCTTTAGTGTTTCTTCGTCACGGTACATTCCGATAAAACCAATCTTAGCAGCTGGAATCAAATCAGTCATTCCGTCAACCATTCCTAAACCAGCACGAAGGATTGGAATAATTGCTACTTTCTTCCCTGCTAATTCCTTCTTAGTTGTCTTAGCGATTGGCGTTTCAACTTCAACATCCTTTAATGGCATATCACGAGCAACTTCATATGCCATCAATGTCGAAATTTCCTTTACCGTTTCGCGGAAAAACTTTGTCCCAACGTTCTTATCCCGAATCATTGTCAATTTGTGTTGAATCAATGGGTGATCCATCACTTCAAATTTACCCATGCCTAATACACTCCTTTGAATTTCTTCCCTATTTTACCAAAAAAAATGCCTATTTGATAAACAAATAGGTATTTTTTTTATTTTGTTGCAAAATGTTCGCCGCCAGCTGACTTATTTAACCGGTTCATGTATGCCCGACCAAGATCTTTTGCCGGGAATGCTTGGGTAACAATTGCCTTAACATTCGGTTGATCATCAAACTGACGTAGGCCATCAAATAGGCGAGCACTCGCATCAGCAACATTCTTTCCCAATGAAAATTGAATTGCATTCATCGGTAAGGTTGCCTGTTGCAAAATTTTTTCTTCTGCCATCATCCCAACATCAAACGGTTGTTGCTTAATCCAATCAACAACTTGTTTCCAGTCGGTTCCCTCATCAACAATGTAAACCTGAGCGTTAGGAGCGTAGTGCTTATACTTCATTCCCGGCGCCTTAGGGGTTTCGTTTTTACCAACATGGTGGTGATTCAAATCAATTAAACCAATTACTTCTTCGATCTGATGCTTTGTTACCGCTCCAGGACGTAAAATAACGGGCTGTTCAGTTGACATGTCAAGAACCGTTGACTCAACCCCCACCCGAGTAGGACCATTATCAATTATCCCCGCAATTTTTCCGTGAAGGTCATGATAAACGTGCTGGGCAGTTGTTGGACTAGGCTTCCCAGAGGTATTAGCTGACGGACCAACAATCGGTACTCCAGCTTCCTTAATTAACTCAAGGGTTGGTTGACAATCTGGAAAACGGAAAGCTACCGTTGAAAGACCACCAGTAACGGTTTTTGAGAGAACCCCCTTCTTAATATTTAGGATAATTGTAAGCGAACCCGGCCAAAATTCCTTCATCAATTTTCGGGCATTATCCGGAATCTCACTTGCATATTTTTCTACCATTTCAATTGAGGCAACGTGGACAATTAGCGGATTGTCGCTTGGTCGTCCCTTTGCCAAATAAACATTTTTTACTGCCGCTTCGTTAGTTGCATCTGCGCCTAGTCCATAAACAGTTTCAGTAGGAAATGCAACTAATTTACCGTCTTGAATGGCTTTAGCTGCCTGATTAATTTCATCTAAATGAAAAATCCTCGTATCCATTCTTTCTAGTTTCCTCCTACGTTTGAAAAATCCCATACGTGTATCATCCTCATCTTCCCAGCAACATCATGCCGTGGTTCAATCCGGGCAGTACTATCTACCCGATGCAATAATTCTTGAATTGCTTGTTCCTGATCAAAACCGGTTTCACCAAATAGCTGCCCTTGCAAAGTCAAATGACTAGCAATCGTTGCAAACAAACGATGATAAAATCCTAACCCGTTTTCATCAGCAAAGAGTGCTAATTCAGGTTCATACTTCAAAACTGACCTATCCATCAACGCAGTAGCATCATGAGAAATATATGGCGGATTAGTAACAATCAAATCATACTTTTCATTAATCAGGTTAGTAAAAAGGTCACTTTGCACCAGCTTTAAATTAAGCTTAAACCGTTGCATATTTTTTTGTGCAACCATCAAAGCCGCAGATGAGACATCACTTAATGTAACATCCCATTGCGGGCGCTCTAAAGCTAAGGTAATTCCGATTATCCCGCTTCCAGTTCCTAAATCAAGAACTTTTAACGGGGCAGAAGAAGTTGCTTTCAAAACCCAGTCAACTAGTTCTGCAGTCTCTGCTTCTGGAATTAGGACATCATGGTTAACCATGAATGTTCTTCCGTAAAACGGGGCACTCCCAATAATATACTGGGCGGGCTCATCATTCAGCAAACGGTTAACTGCCTCTTGAAACCATTGCCATTCATCATTTGGCATCAATTCACGATTATGAACCAGCAGGTGAGTATCATCCCAACCATGGCGCTCTTTTAAAAGAAATTGAGGCGAGCCGGGATCAATATTTTGTCCACTTAATTGTTCCTTTGCCCAGCGTTGTGCAGCAAAATAAGTTTGATTATTCATTCCGTAGTTGTTCCAACTTCTTGGTTTGGTCAGCAACAATTAATGCCTCAATAATCTCGTCAAGATCACCCGACATAATTTTATCAAGCTTATTCAGAGTCAAACCGATTCGGTGATCCGTAACCCGATTTTGAGGATAATTATACGTCCGAATCCGTTCAGAACGATCACCCGTTCCAATTGCATCTTTTCGCTTGGCATCATATGCGCTTTGCTCTTTTTGTTGATAGTAGTCGTAAACCCGGGATTTTAGAATCCGCATCGCCTTAGCGCGGTTTTGTTGCTGTGACCGTTCATCCTGCATGGCAACAACAATTCCCGTTGGCAAGTGAGTCATCCGCACTGCTGAGGAAGTCTTGTTAACGTGCTGACCACCGGCACCACTAGAACGATAAACATCAACCCGAATATCTTTTGGATCAATGTCAACGTCAACGTCTTCTGCTTCTGGCATTACCCCAACAGTAGCGGTAGAAGTATGTACCCGTCCAGCAGACTCGGTAACTGGCACCCGTTGAACCCGATGAGCCCCGTTTTCAAATTTTAGTTTTGAGTAAACCTTATCACCAGTAATCATCAAAGCAATTTCCTTAAAGCCACCGACTTCCGTTTCACTCTTATCAACGACTTCAACCTTCCATCCCTGGTTTTCAGCGTAGTGAAGGTACATGTTGTAAAGGTCAGCCGCAAATAGGCTCGCTTCATCCCCACCAGCAGCACCACGGATTTCCATAATAATGTTCTTATCATCATTGGGATCCTTTGGAATCAAGAGAATTTCCAACTCTTTTTCTAATTTAGCTTGCTGATCCTTAGCACTACTTAACTCATCTTTCGTTAATTCAGTTAGATCAGGATCATCACTCTCCCGTAACAATTCCTCATCATCACTAATTGTCTGCGTCACCTTTTTATACTCATTATACTTTTCAACAGTTTCCCGGAGACTCCCCTCTTCTTTAGAAAGTTTCATAAACCGTTGTGAATCAGCAATCACTTCAGGATCACTAATCAGCTCATTTAATTCGTCATATCGGTCAGCTACAGCTTGCAGCTTATCGAAAATTTCAGCCATTTCCATAGGTTACTTTTCTCCTTTTTCCTGTATTTTTGGATGGAAATAATGGTAACGACAAACTGGATAATACGACTCATTACCACCAATTTGAACCTGCTCACCTTCATAAACTGGTTGTCCATTATGAACCCGTAAATTCATCGTTGCCTTTTTCCCGCAGAACCAACAAATTGTCTTCATTTCTTCAATTTTGTCGGCGTAAATTAGTAAGTACTTTGACCCCTCGAACAATTCATTTTTAAAGTCATTCTTTAAGCCAAACGTCATTACCGGAATGTGAAGCTCGTCAACAATCTTGATCAGCTGAAGAACATGTCTCTTCTTTAAGAATTGGGCCTCATCAATTAAAACGCAATAAATTTTTTCGTTCATTCGACGAACATAGTCATAAATATCCGTGTCCGCCATTACAGGTTGAACCTTCCGTGAAAGACCAATTCGACTTGCAATTACACCTCTTCCAGAACGGTCATCAACTCCGCTGGTTAGTAAGACTACCCTTTTACCTTGTTCCTCATAGTTATGAGCAACCTTCAGAATATCAATAGACTTTCCGGAATTCATTGCGCCATACTTAAAAAATAGTTGCGCCACAATTCGCACTCCTTTTATACACATAGATAAATCTATTATATCTGAAAGCATTTTTCATTTAAATACTTAGCTAGTGAGTAATGGTTTCTTAATATTAATCCGAAACACTTTTCTTTTAATCAATTAAAGATTAAAATTAGTCGTAATCTAATTTCGGTGAAAGGATTTTTTATACATGTCATTACGCAGTTCATTTGCTGAAGCAGCTGGTCGATCAAGCTACTGGTTTCTCCACACTTTCATGAATGGCGGGAGTTCATTACCCGGGAAATTAACATTAAAGCTTGACCCTAATATTCTACAAGCATTCAGTAAAAAGTATGATTTAGTAATTGTCACTGGTACTAACGGCAAAACCTTAACCACTTCTTTGAGTGTTAGGGTTCTCCGCGAAAAATACGACCATGTTTTAACCAACCCAACTGGTTCAAACATGGAACAAGGAATCGTTACTACTTTCATTACGGCACCACGACCAAAGAAAAAGGGGTTGGCAGTGCTTGAAGTTGATGAAGCAAACGTGGTAAAGGTCACTAAGTATATCACACCAATTGCTTTTATCTTCACTAATATTTTCCGTGATCAAATGGATCGATATGGGGAAATCTACACTACATACCAAAAAATTCTTAACGGGGTTAAATTAGCTCCAAAGGCAACGATTATTGCTAATGGTGACGAACAGTTGTTTAATTCTCACGATTTACCTAATCCCATTATTTACTATGGATTTAATCACGAACAACGGGAACCATTCGATGCGCCAGCTAACACGGATGGCCTTCTTTGTCCTAAGTGTCAGCACATCCTTAAATATCGAATGCGAACTTATGCTAATCTTGGTGATTATTTCTGTCCTCATTGTGGATTTAAACGGCCAAAGCTGACTTATGCTGTCACAAAAATTGATCAACTGACGCCAACTAGCTCAACCTTTGAACTTGATGGTGAGAAATACAAAATCGGTATCGGTGGTCTCTATAATATCTATAATGCCTTAGCAGCCTATGCGTTAGGAAGATTTCTCGGGGTTAGCCAAGCCCAAATTAAAGATGCCTTTGAATCTGATGAACGGGTCTTCGGTCGTCAAGAAGTCATCAATGTAGATGGCAAAGAAGTTACGTTAATTTTGGTTAAAAATCCGGTTGGGTTAAACCAGGTCCTTGATATGATTGAAACTGATCCCCAGCCCTTTAGCTTTGCTTTTCTTTTAAATGCTAACTATGCCGACGGGATTGATACTAGTTGGATCTGGGATGGTAACTTTGAAAAGCTGGTTCAGCATAATATTCCTCAATATATGACCGGTGGTGAACGTTATAAAGATATCACTACCCGACTTACAATGGCTGGCGTCGACAGCATGTGGCACGAGCCTGATTTAACTCACGTAATTGCTAAAATTAAAGGAATGCCGACAAAGCATGTCTATATCCTAGCTACCTACACTGCAGTTCTGCAATTACGAAAACAACTGGCAGAAAAGGGCTACATTAAGGGAGGAATGGATTAATGGCAAAATATCATCTTAATCTTGCACACCTGTACGGAAATCTACTAAACACTTATAGTGATGTCGGTAATATTATTGCTTTACAGTACTATGCTAAACAGATGGATGCTGACATTACAGTTCAAGTTATCAGTATTGGTCAGGAATTTGATCCAGCAAAGTTTGACCTGGCCCTTTTTGGTGGCGGTCAAGACTATGAACAATTCGTTGTTTCAAAGGATCTGCCAAATAAGAAGACTGGGATTAAACAATTTATTGATGATCAAAAACCACTACTTGCAATCTGTGGTGGTTACCAATTACTTGGTCAATATTATATTGGTGCTAATGGAGAAAAAATTCCCGGATTAAATATTCTCCCTCACTATACTCTTAGTCAGGATCATAACCGTTTCATTGGTAATATTACTATTAAAAACGAGCAAACGGGTGACGAATATCACGGCTTTGAAAACCATAACGGAATGACCTTCTTGGGCGATGGTGAACGACCACTCGGTAAAGTAGTATCTGGCCACGGAAATAATGGTCAGGATAAAACTGAAGGAGCAATCTATAAAGAAGTTTATTGTTCATACTTTCATGGGCCAATTCTTACCCGGAATGGTGAAATCGCAAAGCACCTTTTATTAGCCGCCCTTCACAAAAAATACCCAAATGAGGATTTTAGTAACCAAGAACAGTTAATAATTAAACCAACATTTTAGCTAATAAAAACAGGCCCTGAGAATGAATGTAAGCATTCTCAGGACCTATTCTCATTAAAAGTTAATTCCTCCACGAAGGATCATTATTAGAGCTAGAATTCCCGCTAAGCCGATTACTAACGCAATTGCTTTTTCATATTTTCTCATTTTTGGTTTTGCAGCTAAATAAACTGGAATACCTAATGAAAAAATAATTGCACTTGCAAAGGCATATTCAATCCCAGTAGCAAATAATGTATAAATCGCATAGGCAGACGCGATTAACGCAACGATCTTAAACCCAAAACCATATGATTCCTTAAAAGCTAGTTTGAGTCCATACAAAGACGATAATAAATATGCTACTAAGGTCGTTGTTGTCGCCAACGTATAAGCAATTGTATAAGCAGTTTGTAACTGCGGTAATAGAAGGACCATTAGGAGTACCTGCATAATTAACGTATAGATAATTAATGCAAATCCCGGAACATTATGCCGGTTGACTAACTTAAATGGTTTGGGCATTGCATGATCCATGCTCGTAACGTAAGCAATTTCAGGACCAATCATAAACCAACTCAACAATGCTCCTAACAACGAAATTAGTAATCCGACTTTAATAATTAATGCACCCCAGCTACCGATGACACTTTTACTAAGCACAGTTGCCAGTGGCACAGAAGAAGTACTTAATTCGGGTGCCGAAACAATCCCCATTGGTAAAAGCGAAACTAAAACATACAAGCTCCAAACGATGACAAAGCTAATCACCGTTGCCAAACCAACTTCTGAATGTTTCTTTGCTCGCCGTGACATTGAAACTGCTGCTTCAATCCCCACAAAGCACCAAACAATCGTACTCATTGCTTGACCAATTTGCTGAGAAAGATTAGCAGTTTTCCCAGTTGATACCAATTGCTGTGTCCAATGCGGAACGCTAAAAATGTGTGGCTGGAATAGCGTAATTCCGATAATAATTACTAAAATCAGTGGTAAGACTTTAGCAATTGTAATAACTGAATTAAGAATACTAACTTCGCGAACACCATGCCACACGATTAGCGTGTATCCCCATAAAATAATGGAACCACCAATAAAACATCCAAAAGGCGATAACTGATGTGGCAACATACTATTTAGGGTCTTAAAGAAGAGAGAAATAAAGGCAATATTGCCAAAAATTGCTCCTAACCAATAACCCCAAAACGAATTAAAACCAACATAATTACCAAATCCTTCTTTTGCATAGGTATAGATTCCACCATTAAGATCTGGTTTGACAATTGCTAGCTTATAGAAGACAAGTGCTAGCATTAAAATTCCGAATCCGCCAATTCCCCAAGCGATTAACGCTGCTAATGGATTAGCCTTTAAAATAAGGTCGGTGGGACTATTAAAAATTCCACCGCCGATTATTGTTCCAACAATTAAGGTGATTAAGAGGAATAGATTTAACTTCTTTTCCTTCACCTTAATCACCTCACTTGTTTTTTACTCAATTATTATATCACATTAACCCACAGTGATTGTACCATTAGCAACAAGCCAAATAGCAACAACACTAAGTACAAGAATTAATACCATAACCCACTTTTCAGCAGTGCTCATCTTGTGGTCGTTTTCACGGCAGGCAAGGTAGTAGATGATGAATCCAGGGATGAAACTGATGGAAACAAGTAATACTTCTTGCCAACCAGCCAAGAACATGCATGCGAACATGAATGCGGCTGAGAGTAAACCAATAGTGAATTGACCCCATTCTTTATGTTCTGAACTGTACTTCATTTGGTAAAGACCAACGAATAAGTATGAGAACAGAATAGCAGCAGAACAAAGTGAGTAAGCAAATTCATATGCCTTATCAGTGAAAAGCAATGAGAAGAGGAAGATGGTTTGCAACACGGCAGTAATCATCAAGGAAGCAGTAGGTGCGTTTTTTGAGTTAACCTTTCCCCAAACCTTTGGCATTGCCTTATCTTCAGCAACCAGCATTGTAGTTTCAGCTGGAAGCATCGTCCATGATAACCATGAAACAATAGTTGAAATAATCAAACCAACGTTAATCAGAATTGAACCCCAAGTACCTACAGTTGCTTGAAGAACATGACCAATAGCAGGTTGACCCATTGAAGCCAATTGTGCACGAGTCAAAGCACCATAAGGCAAAATAGAAATCAAAACATAGATAACAACTAAGGTTACAAAGGCAATGATTGATGCTTGTTGAGCAGCAGAACGTGACTTAGCACGGTGAGCCATAACAGAAGCACCTTCAACACCGATAAATACCCAAATCAGGGTCATCAATGTTCCTTGCATTTGTGACCAAACAGAACCAGTAGTAGTTCCCTTTGAAGCATTGTTAGCAACACGGCCCCAGAAATCTACAGTAAACATTCCAGCCTTGAAGCAAACAACCATAATAACGATGAAGATAACAAGTGGTAAGACCTTGCAGATTGTCCCAATCATGTTTACGAAGGACGCACTTTCCACACCATTGTTAACAAGGATTGTCAAAAGCCAGCAGAAAACAATTGCAACAATAATTGATGGTAGGTTTTGACCACCCTTAAAGGTTGGGAAGAAAGTACCAATTGAACTCATCAACATTGTCGCGAAGGCAATGTTACCAAGCCATGCAGATAACCAGTATGACCAACCGGAAATAAATTCACCCATTGGTCCGAAACCGGCACCAGCATATGAGAAGATCCCAGCAGTTAAGTCAGGACGCTTTTCAGATAAGTTATTCAATGAAAGAACAAGCATTAAGAATCCGATACCAACGAAGACCCATGCTAACAGAGCAGGACCTGGAGCAGCGGCAGCAGCAACATCACTGGTAATTCCAAAGATACCAGTACCAATACAGGAACTAACAATAAGGGCAATTAATTCGCCTTTACCGATCCCTTTCTTTTCATTTTCCATCTTTACACCCCTTTTAGTCTAAATGTGAGCTAATGTGCTTCATTATTAAATTGTAAATTGCACGCGCATCATTACTATTTTTACTAATAATAATTAATGTATCATTCCCCGCAATTGTGCCAACAACTTCAGGAATATCCAGTTCATCAAACATCCCACCGAGGATCGTTGCGTAACTAGAATTCAAGGCCGTTTTTACAACATTAATAAATTGCACGGTTTCAATCGTGCGAACATTCTCACGAATTCCCGTATACAATCTACTGAAATCATGCTCCGGTGCTAATTGTAGTTGGACATAGTAGGTATGGCCTTCACCATCATTAGCCTTAACAATATTGAGCGCATGAATATCACGAGAAATCGTCGCTTGGGTGGTTTCGATCCCCTGTTGGGTTAATAAATCCAACAATTCATCCTGGGTTTCGATTTTGTGATCACTAACTAACTGTTCGATCACCTTTCGTCGCGCCTTACGATTCATTCACGTTCACCCCTAATCACAATTTAACAAATTAATTATACAACAATGTTATTTCAGTACAATAAAAGCAGCAAGAAACACCTTTAACTGAACCATTATTCAGCTTCCAAGTGCATTTGCTGCTTTCAAACTAACTAGTTTTTAAGATCTTCACGTACAATTGGGCAGGACATGCAACGTGGACCACCACGACCACGAGACAATTCACTTGAACGAACCTCATGAACGAGAATTCCGTGCTTCCGCAGCAAATCATTAGATACATAGTTACGGTCGTAAGTAACAACCTCGCCTGGTGCAATTGTTAACGTGTTAGAACCATCGTTCCATTGTTCACGTGGAGCAACGATTGGATCACCATTACCAGTAGGAATCAAGTCGATTTCAGGCTTGTCCAATACTTCTTCAAGAACCTTTTGAAGGTCTGTCCGGTGTTGGATTTCAATTTCGCCATCCTTACCTGGGTGGAGAATGTAAGTATCAATCTTACCACCATCCAAGATTTGCGGATGAACAGTAAATTGATCGTAATTAATCATTGTGAAGACCGTGTCAAGGTGCATCATAGCATGGTTATGTGGAATGTGGATAGCAACAACAGTGTCGTAGTTGGAATCCTTGAATAAGTTCCGTGCGATGTCCATGATTGCATCTGCTGAAGTACGTTGAGAAATACCAATAGCAAATACGTGGTCGGAAAGAACTAATTCATCCCCACCTTCGATCCGAGTGTCATGGTAACGGTCACGCCATACATGAACACCCTTGTTAGCGAACCGAGGGTTGTGCTTAATGATGTATTCAGTGAATAGTGATTCACGTTGACGAGCCTTAAATGTCATATGGTTAATGGTAATACCATCACCAATTGAGGCTTGTGGGTCACGAGTGAAGTATGCGTTTGGCATTGGATCCATGAAGAATGGGTAGTCTGCATCTTCAGCCATTTCAGCAAGTGAAACGAACTTAGTGTGGATTTCATCCTTCCGTACCCCAGCAATAATCTTGTCAACCATTGCTTGAGTATCCATGCTAAGCAAGTATTCCTTCAAAGCGTCATGAACAGCACCAGCAGCGTGGCCAGATTCTGCTAACATTTTTTCAAGGAATTCATTCTTTACTTGATCATCTGCTAAAGCTTCAGCAGCCAACTTAGCGAAGTAAAGTACTTCGATTCCTTGGTCCTTTAATGTCTTAGCAAAGTAATCATGTTCTTCTTGTGCGATTGGCAGGTATGGGATGTCATCAACAAGCATGCGGTGAAGAATGTCAGGGTAGACATTTTCAATTTCATGACCAGGTCGATGAAGCATAACTGTCTTAAGCTTACCAATTTCAGATGTTACGTGAATTGGACTTTGCATATACACTCACTCCTTTTGTGTGCTTTCATTTGATTACGTGTATATAATAACTAGTTTTGAAACCGTTGTCAAACCCTATTTTAACGCAGATTTGTGTAATTTTATCCTTAGATGAATTTTGGCAAAAATTATACATTTTTATATGCAGTCAAGACCACAAAAATGCATAATCTGTCCGTTTAATTTGCATAAAATTGAATAATAATTTCACAAAGTTTTTTGAAATTAATTAAGCGTTTTCTTTTTCACGAAGATAAGTGGCGAAAAGTTGATCCCGGGCACGTAAATAAGCATCATTCTTAGCTGTTGGGTGGACCCTGTTAGTTAAAGCGATCATTCCCTGATCCTCTTCCCGGTCAAGGATTAACCATGTTCCTGTAAACCCAGTGTGACTAATGATTAAGTGCCGATCACCTATTGCGTGAAGAAGTTTCCACCCTAACGAACGACTATGCTCCCCCGGAATCACCGTCTGATCCTTAAATAGCTGGTCAACCATCCAATTGTCTAGCAGACCATTCAGGTTAGTCTCAATCAGTGCGTGACTATA
The DNA here is from genome assembly GCF_932750685.1 of Limosilactobacillus urinaemulieris. Taxonomy (NCBI): domain Bacteria; kingdom Bacillati; phylum Bacillota; class Bacilli; order Lactobacillales; family Lactobacillaceae; genus Limosilactobacillus; species Limosilactobacillus urinaemulieris. Next base: position 113,263 of record NZ_CAKOBX010000001.1, read on the forward strand.
AAGCAACAAATCATCTAACGTTGAAAACATTCCGGCACACCCACATTCGGGCCCCAGAATATATGCTTTCGGATCATGAGCAGTTCCGCGAATTAATCCTCGTTCTGCCTGCACTTCAGTTGGAACACTATTCCTTGCAAATGGTTTGAACGTTGTTTCCTTCATTTTCAGAGGATCTAACACTCGTCTTTGGATTAATGACTGAATTGACTGTCCATAAGTTCTCTCTGCAATCCAACCAAGATAAAGAAAATTAACGTCGGCGTACCTAATTTGACGATTTAGACTAGAATCAACATGTTGTTGCGTTAAGTATGCCTTTTTAAGCTCTCTTGCTGTTAATTCATCACGATGCGGAATATATCCACAAATTCCTGAAGTATGCGTTAGGAGGTTCTGAATAGTCGGTCGAGAGTCCTTGAACTCTGGTAAATACTTTTGTACCGGATCAGTTAGCTTAAGTTTTCCCTCTTGAATCGCGATTGCAATTACTGGAACAGTCCCAATTACCTTTGTTAGTGAGGCTAAGTCATATTGCATTTTTGCCCGCAACGGTTCTCTCTTTGGCTGTATTTCTGCATTACCTTTCACTTCTCGATATTCTATTCCGTGATCAAAAAGTACATAGCTTATTCCAGGAACAATTCCCTGTTCAACCAACCTATTCAATCCGGCAATTGTTTCTCGATATTGATTTTTCATTCCTATTTCCCCCATCCATTCCATTCAGTCCACACTATTGTAGCGCAAATAAAAAGGGGTTGTGACATAAGTCTTATTACTTAGATAAAACACGAACAGCGCAGTACACAAATGAGCTCCAGTGTTCGGTAAGATCCGAACTCTGGAGCTCTATTTGTGCTTGCGGGGGCGTGAAGACGAAGTCATAAATGACTTCTGTCACGCTCCCTCTTCAAAAATTTTAATTCTTCATTAAAGGTTGTTACCAACAAACTGACTATTGTAAAGATCAGCATAAAAGCCGTTTTTCTTCATCAGGGACTTATGGTTTCCCGTTTCCAGAATATGACCATGATTTAACACAATAATTTTATCCGCATTCCGAATTGTCGACAAACGGTGGGCAACAACAAAGCTTGTTCTTCCCCGTTGCAATTCATTCATTGCTTTTTGAATTAGTTCTTCTGTCCGTGTATCAACAGAACTCGTTGCTTCATCTAGAATTAATACTTCTGGGTTTGCCAAGAACGCCCGGGCAATCGTTAATAGTTGACGCTGCCCCTGTGAAATGTTGGATGCTGACTCATCCAATATGGTGTCATATCCATCTGGGAGTTCGCGAATAAAGTTATCCGCATGTGCTAAACGAGTAGCCTGGTATACCTCATCATCACTTGCATCATTTCGGCCATACTTAATATTATCAAAAATCGTCCCAGTAAATAACCAGGTATCTTGAAGAACCATTGCAAGGCGGCTCCGCAGTTCATCACGCGACATCGACTTGGTGTTTTGTCCATCAAGGTAGATCTTACCACCCTTAACCTCATAGAACCGTTCTAAAAGATTAATAATAGTTGTCTTCCCTGCACCAGTTGGCCCGACAATCGCTACCATTTCGTTTGGCATCGCCTTAAGGTTAAAGTCTTCAATTAATGGTTCGTCATTATAGCTGAAATCAACATTAGCAAACTCAATCTTTGGTAATGGCTTCTCTTTAATTAATGTCGGATCCGCGTCTGAAGAAACCATTTCTGGGGCATCAAGCACCTCAAAGATCCGTTCCGCGGAAGCAATCGTTTGCTGAATTGTACTACTCAAGTTAGCGATTTGAGTAATCGGTTGGGAAAACTGGTTCGTATATTGAAGAAATGCTTGAACATTACCTAATGTAATCTGTCCATGAATAACCTCAATTGCTCCTACTACTGCAACCATTAAGTAGCCAAGGTTCCGAACAAAATTCATTAAAGGAAAGATCAAAATTGAGAAAAATTGGGCTTTCCAGGCAGCCTGATAATAGCGGTGATTTTTCTCTGCGAATGTTTTCTCTTCATCTTTTTCTTTATTAAAAGTCTTAACAATCGTGTGCCCAGCGTAGGTTTCTTCAACCTGACCGTTAATTTTACCAAGCTCTGCCTGCTGGTTACTAAAAAGTCGTTGGGCAGTTGGTGCTACAAAAGCAACAATTAACGCACTCAGCGGTAACGTAATCAGTGCCACCAGTGTTAGCTTCCAACTAATCGTAATCATCAACGCTAAAACCCCGACAAAGGTAATAATGCTCGTAACAATTTGAATTAGACTTTGCTGAAGAGTCCCCGCAATATTATCCATATCATTAACCATCCGGCTCATAATATCACCGTTACTATGGGTATCGTAAAATTTAACCGGAACCCGTTGCATTTTCTCCTTTAAATCACCCCGAAGATTAAAAACAACTTTCTGGGAAATCCTCGTCATAATAATCTGCTGAGCAAAACTAAATAATCCCGAGAAAACATACAGTAAGATTACAGTTAAACCGATCTGAAAAATCCGGTGAAAGTCAATTGGCAGGCTAGTAAGGTGGACTCCCTGCTTCATTTCCGAATAGCCACGCATTACCCCATTATAAATAATGGTGGTTGCTTCACCAAGAATTTTTGGCGCTAAGATTGATAAAATAACGGAGATGATCGCTAATATTATTGAGATGATTAAGCCAAATCGCCACGGCCTAAGGTAAGCGAACAGCCGCTTTGTCGTTGGCCAAAAGTGTTGCGCCTTTTTCACTCGTCCACGTGGTCCGTTATGCATTCTGGTCATCCCCCTTTGCTATCTGTGAGTAAACAATTTCTTGATATACCGGATTATCCTTCATTAATTGCTCATGGGTTCCCTGGCCGACTACTTTACCATCGTCTAAAACAATAATTAAGTCAGCATTAGCCACTGTCGATACCCGCTGAGCTACAATTACACTAACAGCATTTTGTAATTGCGAATCTTTCTTAAGCGCTTGTCGTAATTCAGCATCTGTCTTGAAATCAAGAGCGGAGAATGAATCATCAAAGATGTAAATTGAAGCCGGCTTAATAATTGTCCGGGCAATTGCTAATCGTTGTCGCTGGCCACCAGAAAAGTTACTTCCCGATTGCTCAACCTTAGCATCTAAGCCACCAGCTTCCTTAACAAAGTCAGCTGCCTTAGCAACTCTTAATGCTGACCACATTTCGTCTTCCGTCGCGTTGGGGTTTCCAAATTGAAGATTTGAACGAATCGTTCCGGTAAAGAGAACCGCTTTTTGCTGGGTAATTGAAATAACCGAGTGGAGTTCCTGCTGGCTTAATTTATCAACCTCAACACCGTTAACCTTGATTTCACCACTCTCAATATTAAAGAGCCGGGGAATTAAGTTAACAAGGGTCGACTTTCCAGAGCCCGTCCCACCGATAATCGCTAGTGTCTGCCCAGCCGTCACTTTAAAATTAAGGTTTTCCAATGCTAGGCGTTCAGCACCTGTATACCGAAAATTAACGTGATCAAAACTTAATGAAGCTGAAGTCTCTTCTGTAAGATGTTCCTGGTCTGCCACAGGAAGATCTTTAACACTTGGCTGATGTTCAAGAACTGCATTAACCCGCGCTGCTGAAGCAGATGCCCGAGGGACAAAAACGAAGACCATGGATAACATCATGAAACTAATCATAATCTGCGTAGCGTAGGTCATAAATGCAATTAAGTTTCCGACCTGCATCGTCATATTTGCGATCAAATGACTTCCTAAAAGGATAATCCCAACATTTGTCAGGCTTAGAATTAAAGTCATTACGGGGAATAAGAACGAGACTAGTGTATATGCTTTAATTGCCGTATCTGTATAATCGCCATTAGCCGCTTTAAATCGCTTTTGTTCACGCTGATCCTGACGAAATGCCCGAATTACCCGTACACCTGTCAGTCCTTCCCGAAAAATCAAGTTAATTCGGTCAGTTTTAAACTGAATGCTTTTAAACAGAGGAACTGCAAAGTACATTACAATGCCAATAACGATTGCCAAAATCGGTAAACTGATTAAAAATACCTTAGTCAGTCGCGGCTCACGAATATAGGCTAAGACACAAGCGGCCACCAGCATAATCGGTGATTGCAGCATCATTCGCAAGACCTGCATCATAACGTTTTGAATTTGCACAATATCGTTGGTCGACCGGGTAATTAGTGACGAGTCGCCAAACTTACTCATATCGCGACTAGAAAACTTCATTACGTGGCTAAATACCTGTTTACGAAGCTTTTCACCAACCTGCATTGATTGAGTAGCCGCAAAATAAACATTTCCTGCCGCCGCAACGACACCAATCCCGGCAACAATTAGCATTAACCCACCGGCATGCCAAATATAACCTAAATTTTGCTTCACGATCCCATTGTTTACTAGATCGGATGTGATTGTTGGCAAGTATAAGTCACAAGCAACCTGGACTAATAAGAACAGCACCGCCAAGGTTGTCGCCCATTTAGCAAGGTTATCTCTAGCAATTTTGATCAAACCGTTCACCTTTCCCTTCTCTTGGTAACCGATCACCGTAATAACGATGAAGGTTCTTTTCCATCATATTGACTACCTTAACAAAACGCACTAGATCCTCCTGATCAATTTCTTCTAAAAGGTGACTGCCAAATTCATGCCGCTCTTCTACAATCTTTTGGTAAGCCTTTCGTCCCTTCGCTGTCAACCGAACGTGGATTACTCGGCGATCATTGGCAAGTCGTTCCCGCTTTATAAGGTTGTCTCGTTCTAATCGCTCAAGAACTTCCGTTAAAGAACCCGGCTTAATATTTGCCATATCCGCTAATTCTCGTTGTGATAACGGCTGATCCCGCATTGCTAGAATATGAATTATTCGTCCTCGCCCAAGGAACATCCCCGAATGCTTAATGTTTCTTTTGGAGAGATTATGCATTTGCCTAATTAAACTAAACAACCGAGGAAATACTTCATCATCAGTGATCATTCTTCCATCTCCTATCGTTAGGTGCATAATTGTTAGGTACATAACTATTATATAATAACCACGTTTTCCATAAAAAGCAACGCTCATGGATGAATTTTAAAAATAAAGACTCAGGTCTCACCTAAAGTGAAATACCTGAGTCTTTAATAATCTCAATAAAAAACGTAATTATTGGTTACCAATAGTTGGCTGGGTACTAATTGTCGGTTGATTACTAATGGTACTACCGCCACCAGTATGGCCACCACCATTATAAGAGTGGGATGGTGTATAGCCGCCACCTGTATTACCACGGTAACTACTACCGCCGCCATTATAAGATGCTCCGGAATTATTATTTCCACCAGCATTATTGTTCCCGCTATTATTGGAATTACTGCTTGAAGAATGAGATGAGCTATGACTAGAAGACGAGCTGCTAGAAGAGCTAGAACTACTTGCAACGGACGAGGATGAAGAAGATGATGAATCATTCTTTTGTTCCTTAATTGTAATGGTCTTCTTAACCTTCTTATCACCACGAGTTGCGATAATGTCATACTTAGCGGCATATTCAAAGTCATACTTAATCGTTACAGGACCGTCACTCTTTTCCGCCTTGAAGGTCTTGTAAACTTTACCGGTATCATGACCAACGATTTTCACCTTTGTATTTGGTGAAACAATAATTTTCATCGGTGCTACACCATCACTATTCAATCGCGCCTTCTTCTTATCGAAGTTAATATAAACCTGGTCTGCTTCCTCGTCATTATCATTGGTGATTGCCTTAGTTTCTGTTATATCAGAATCCGCCTTTGAGTGGTGATCTGCATAGACAGTCCCACCAATACTACCAATAATAATGAACAACAATAACCAGTTAACAAATGCTCGACCGCGACTAACAAAATTATCGCCTTGGCGCATTCGTCTAACTTGCCCAACATACTGGATAATTAACAAGATTAGTGCAATTACCCCAACAATTATAAGTACATTTTTTAAATTCATAATTAAAACACCATTTATTTTGCAAATTTAAAAATAACACTATCTTAGTGTAACACGTTTCACCATTATTCTTAATCATTTTCATTAAAATAATTGTGAAATTCAAAAAAGCGCTAAAAGAAGTGATTAGCTTGCCTCCCTTGCGCTTTCTCATGGTTAAATATTATTTACCAATACTAATAGTTGAAAATAAAAAATCACCCGCACGGGGATCTTTTATGTTGATACATCAGTAGTTTAGACTGCCCGCGCAACAGTTTAAATCACATCTAAGCATTTAACAATCTGGCTATCGTTCCGATTACGAAATTCATCAATCAAGTAAGAATATGTTTTTAACGTAATTGTTATATTTGAATGACCAAGTCTTCTACTAATTGCGTAAATATCAATACCCTTGCTTAAAAGGTAGGCTACATGCACGTGCCTTAAAGAATGAAAATGAAAATCACGTTTGGATAGGTGGCTATTTGAAAGAATTCTTCGCAAACATTTATTAAGAGCGTTAGATGTGGGAATCGTTAAACGTGAGTTTTGAAAAACCATAGTCGAACTATTAGCTTACAATGCTCTCAAATACCTTAGCAAGCAGGAATTCACCTTAATGGTTCGATTGCTAGATTTAGTTTTAGTCTTTTTAAACGATTTTGTTCGTTCATCCCAAGACTTATTTACGGTAATGGTATTACTAGCAAAGTTAATGTCTTTCCATGTTAACGCTTGGATTTCGCTTTTTCGCATTCCAGTATAAATAGCCGTAAGAATCATGTAGCGGCTAGTATTATTAATATTTAGACCTTCAACTGTACTATGAACTAAATTTTTAAGCTCATTCGTACTTAAATACTCCACTTTCATCGAATTATTTGAATTGTAAGTCAGCTCCGCACGATCAGTAAAATTTTTACGAATCACATCGTCACTAACGGCATAACTAACGCATGTATGGATCACACCCTTTAATTTCCTGGCACTCTCATATCCGTGGTTATCACCATACCAATTCAAAAATCGTTGGTATTCTATCGGACGAATATCTTGCATCTTTTTATCTTTAAAGTAGCGTTGGATCCATTTGCCAATCAACTCATATTGATAACGTCCACTATGACTTGTAACTTTTGGCACTTTGTAAGTCATCCGCCATTTATCGTAATAATCAGCAAATGAAATGTCAGAAAGTGATGGGTCAAGACTATCAATTTTGAGTTGTAATTCCATTGCGGCGCGTTGAGCATCTTTTTTTAATTTAAATAATTTCCCAGCAGTTTTTTGCTTACGCTTACCGTTCCGATAATAAACTGCATAGGCCGCATAACCAGTTTTTCTTTTTCTAACGAATGACATAATTAATATCCCCTTTACGAAATCGTTCAAGATTCCGGCATGGGCATGTTGGGAAAAAGCTAATATTATTACTGAAAATTCAAAAGGAATAGTGTTAAAAATGCATTACAACAAATCACCTTAATGTAGTCAACTTCTAGTTCCCGCTAATTATTAAATATATAGAAGAAAAAGAGTGAGTGTTATGTTAAAAACATTCCTAATGGTGAGTACGAAGTGGAGATCTTCCTTCTCACATTAAATGCTTCGCCACGAGGAGCCGAATTTCTGGATTTCAATCTATTAATTCGCTCCGATGTCCCGCAACCGCAGCAGGGTACTCATGTCCACGTGCCACTTTGGCGCAACCAAAAGAACAACTCTTACGATTTGAACATGATGACTGTGATTGCAGAGGCCTGTGGCATTCCCGACAACCTAGTTTTCGCGAATCTCGATGAAGTCATTCGAGCATTTCAGGGACGCTACGTCCGAGTGAAGCTAATAACAAAAAGGCATCTTTACCACGATAAATGGTATTCCAACATTGACGTGGTTAAGTGGCTACCTACTGAATATCCCAAAGGAGAAAATTAATCATGACTAAAAAAGAAACGTATCAAAAGAATCTACCAGACTGGCTCCAAAGCCAGCGCTGCTTCGGCCTATTCGGCAGCAGGTGGAACGACACTAAAGGCAAGTATGATAAGTGGCCAATTAACGCCAAAACTGGAAAGAACGCAAGTGTCAGCGATCCCACGACTTGGTCAACCTTTGCCAAAGCACTGACAGGGCTTCACAAATATCATGTTGCTGGTATTGGCATCTTCCTAACCCTCGATTTAGGGATTACCTGTTTAGACGTGGATCATGTACTTGACCGACAAACGGGCCAACCACTGCCAAACTTCCAGGATCAGGTAAAAGACATTCTTGAACATTCTGAAAACACTTATTTAGAGCGATCAATGAGCGGTAATGGTTTCCACCTGCTATTCAAAGGACGAATTCCTGGTCAACGAAAGCGGCACAACAATTGTGAGATGTATTCCGATAGACGGTTCATTTCATTAACTACTGATGTGATTGACGACCGTAATGAAACTAAAACCTTGAGTGAAGAGAATGTTGACTATCTTTATCAGCACTACATTGAACCGAATCAGCCTAAACAAGCTAATCAAGCATTCGTAGATGAAGGCCAGCTAACCTTATCCGACCAGGATTTGGTTGCTAAAGCTAAAACTAGTCACAACGGCGAAAAATTTGATCAACTGATGGCTGGAAAATGGCATACAGCAGGCTTTCAGAGCCAGTCAGAAGCTGACCTGAGTTTGTGCTCATTGCTAGCCTTCTGGACCAATGGAAATGCTAAGCAGATAGATCGAATTTTCCGGCAATCTGGATTGATGCGAGAAAAATGGGACGAACAGCACGGTGAGCAGACGTATGGTCAGATGACCATCAGCCGCGCACTGGAAGCAGTCACTGATCGCTATAACCCAGACCTGGAGGATCTATCGTGGACAGATCAAGGCGTGCGTAACCGCTTTTTGAAGCGGTTCGGTAAGTTAGTCAAGTACAGTTACCAGCAGCAAGCCTTCCTGTATTTTGATGGAAAGGTTTGGATTGTGGACACGACTGGTCAAGTCAACCATTGGTTAGACAATGTTGTCAATGAACTAAAAAAAGAGCTTCCTGATTATCTTTCTCAAGAAGCTCATCTAGACAACTGCCTTGAATCCAATGGTAATGAAGCTTCTTCTGACAGCGATCGCCAAAAAGCCAGTGAAGAAGCTCAAAAGAACTTTGAAAAGTTCGTTCACCATTATCAAAACACAGCTGGTAAAACAGCCGTGTTGAAACAAGTCAAGGCTTATTGTACCTCTGATGATAGCATTTTCGACAGGAAAGCGAAAGTGATTAATTGTGACAGTACGCTATATAACCTCGAAGATGGCACACAACGTCCAGTAGTAGCTAGTGACAACATTACTCGTTTAATTTCGGCCACCCCACAAGATGCTACAACTCCTGTCTTCAATCAATTTATGCAAACTGTTTTTAAGGCCCATCCAGAGTTGATTAAGTTCGTGCTGAAAGTGTTTGGCTACGCCTTGACTGGTACCAACCAAGAACAGACCATGCTTATCCTCTATGGGCCAGGGTCGAATGGGAAGAGCGTCCTGTTAAGTTTGATGTCGCGAATTTTCGGGGACTATGCCACGCAAATCAGTCCAGCAGTAGTCTCCCATAACGGCTTCTCTCGGCAAGACAATACCTACAATGACCAGCTGGCAAGGGTTGAAAATGCCCGCATGGTCACTACTTCCGAGCTGGAAAAGGGAGCATTCCTGGCTGAAGCAACGGTTAAGCAGCTAACAGGTGGGGAGCGGATCGTTGCTCGCCCACTACGGGAGCGTTCTCGGGAGTTCATGCCAAAAGCGGTTTTGTTTATGACTACCAATTATTTGCCAACGGTTACTGGATCAGACAACGGTATTTGGCGGCGGATCGTGCCAATTCCGATGACCACAGTAATCAAGGATAACGAAACAGACCCGGCTATCGGTGATAAGCTTTTCGCTGAACGCAACGGCATCCTCTACCAGCTAATCCAGGCGGCAAAGGACTACCAGCAGCATGTTTTACAAATCCCAACCGTCTGCGAAAATGCCCGGCAACAATACCGCTCCGAAATGGACACAGTCAAACAGTTCCTTGATGATGTAGCAGACATTACCAACAATCCTGACGATAAAGTGTCTAACCGCGACCTCTATAATGCCTTCGATCGCTGGAATGCTGATGTGGAGACCCACTTAACCCACCCAGGATTGAGCAAGGAATTACAGCGACGGGGATTCGGCAAGTGCAAAAGTAACGGCAAGCACGGCCGGCGGGGCTTAAAACTAAAGCCTGAGTACCAGCCCAAAGACTACTCAAATAGTTTCAAGAATGTCCCAGAGATTGGAACCAAACCGTTAACGATGGAAATGTTTGGCATCAAGTATACCGGAGGTAATAATAATGAACGATAAGATTTTCTATAACAACATTAGTGACGCTTGTCGAAATGGGCATGAAAAAGACTGGGTGCAACGATATGAAGAACGCCTTAATCTGACTGACGAGCTAAACGTGACCAACGCAATGGGCGCTGAGCCAACCGTTGCTGACCTAACCGCAGTCCCTAAAGCAGCTCTTGATACCTTCAAAGCTCATCACGCAGGGATCATTCTTTTGCATATTACACAGACCCAGCGAGAAGTTGATTTTATCTTTACGGAACGCGCAACTAGTGCTGATCCATTTGATCAGTTAGAAGTAGATCACGATAATAAACACTTCTTAACTTGGCGTGATCCTAAGTTTCCATCGCTCAGGCGTGTTCAAGCTCTTCGATATGACGTTGACCAAAATGGTTATGAGATTGCTCCGATCAACGTTAACATTTATGGAAAGGATAAACTTGGACTAATCGACCCTTGGTTCGGCTACGAGCCATTCCTAATTTAACCTAACTAAAAGACGGCAGAAATTTTCTGTCGCCTTTTTTGCGTATAATAACTTAAAACGATTTTGTCAACAAACGTTTTAATATAATTATCAAATCAATCAACCCGTGGTGCTAGTTAATTTTTTCTAGAGGAAAATGTCTAAACATGTTAGTAAATCAACAAAAAAACGCATATAGTAGTTTCAAAACTCCCAAGAAATGAGGACTACTATATGCGTTCATCAAAATATACTGAACATTATACAGATACTTTTATAACATTCAAGAAAATTATGAGAACTGTTTCTAACATATACCACAATTGTGTACCAGATAAGATTAAAAACCGAAGAAATACTGATCAACTGAAGCAACGCGATACAGTGATTATTGCTTGTGTTATATGGGGCATAATTAATGGCTATACTAGCCAAAGAGCCACGTATAGAGCGGTTTGTTCCGTCTTATTTCCTAATGGTGACTTTCCTAGTAGGAGGCGATTCACTCGCTTAAGTTCAAACTTAGCTTACATTATCAAGATTATTCGATACTTTTTCATCAAGAAGCTCACCAAAGGTGAACTAGTCGGAATTATAGATAGTTTTCCTAGTCCATTATGTAAACCAGTTAGAAATAGACAAGTAAAACTATTGAATCAAATAGCCAAAGTTGGCTATAACTCAACAAAAAAATCTTATTTTTATGGTCTTAAAATTCATATGATCGTTACTAAGACTGGCTTTCCGATTACTTACTCAATCACGAATCCAGGTGTCCATGACGTGAAAGTGTTAGAGACTTTATCGGAAGAAGCGAATCTTCCCAATATCCTAGGGGACAAAGGATATATTAGCCATAAAATCCATGAAAAGCTTGCCCTTAAGGGCATTACTATATCCCTTCCGCCACGTAAAAACATGGATAAATCAGAAAAACTAGACCACAGCTTACTTGGAAAACAAAGAAAAACAGTTGAGACTGTTTTTTCTTCCTTAGAAAAATTAGGTTGTCAAAATTTCAACTCACGTTCTGTTAAAGGGCTAGAGAGTAGATTTGAAAGCATATTACTGGTTTACAGTGCTCTATTAAGTCGAGTACAACGACGTTTTGAAGGAACTTTGAGATATTCTTTAGGATATTAAAATTAACTAGCACCACGGAATTAACTAGCACCACGGGTGGGTGATTTATAGTATACTATGTCAAAAGGAGGAGTTAGATGAACAATCAAATCACACTAGCGTATTTAGATTATGATGATCTAGATGCTTTACAAGTTGTAAGTGTTGTCAGTTTTTATGAATCGTTTATCGATGGCGCAGATCCACTTGATATGCAAGAATATTTACAGACACAATTGACAACTGAAATATTGGCAGTAGAATTGGCACAGTCAACCAGTAAATTTATTGGTATCAAGGATCATCAAATACTCATTGGTTATATGAAAGTCAATGATGAAAAAGATGCTATAGAGATTCAACGGATCTATCTGCTCAAAGATTATCAAAACAAAGGATTAGGGCAACGGTTACTCGATGAAGCGAATCGTTATGCTAAAACGAAACAAAAACGTTATTTACGTTTGGCTGTTTATGAAAAAAATCATGCAGCTATTCGTTTTTATGAACGTTATGGATTTAAAAAAATCGGGATCAAACATTTTCTTTTAGGAAAACAAGATCGTATTTGTCCGATTTTAGAAAAAGAAATCTAAAAAAACGTCCTCAGCATCAAAAGTGAGGACGTTTTTTTAGACTGGTAATGGAACCATAATTCGCTTTCCTTTTTGATAAAACGCTAATTCCGTCACACCTTTTGCTTTTAACAGAGCAAAAGATCATCGAAATGGAAACGGAAATGTCCAAGGTAATGCCCATCTGATCCAACACTAAACAAGGTACCACCACGTGAAAGATATAAATCGATGACATATTCATATAGCGCTAAATTGTCATACAAGTAAGCGCTCTTAGCATTTAATTCGAATGCCAATTTATTTTTGATTACTTGATCTAGAATCGGTAAAAACTGCACTTCATATTGTTTAAATTCAGCAACGGATAGACCAAATACCCGAAAACTATAGTCAAAATGAGCAAAGACATCTGCTTCTATAACAACTAGTGCTTCTGAAAGTTGTGCAAAATACTGAGGAATCACAATAGCAGGATCCATATCTTTGACTTCGTCATCTAAATAATCAAATTGACCATTATGATGCACACTGAGTAATTTTAAATTGTAATCTTTATCGGCTAAATAGTCGATGATCCGATCTTTTTCAGAAGCGATGTAACCGATTTCGATGCCTTTTAAAACACGATTGCCAAAACGCTTATTTAAGCTATCGATTGTTTGACTGTACATTTCATAATCGGGGATATCATCGACTTTAGTAACAGGATTGGCTAAGTCAAAATGTTCAGTTGTCACGACGTAACCCATCGTAGTTTGTTAAATAGTCCTCATTTCTTGGGAGTTTTGAGACTACTATATGCGTTCTTTGTTGATTTACCAACATATTTAGACATTTTCCTCTAGGAAAAAATTAACTAGCACCACGGGTAAAGTTGTCTACTTTTAGGATTCATATCAGTCATAAGTCACTGCAATTTAGAATTTTTTAATAACTAAAACGATGTAATTAGCACCATGCGTATAATAAGATAATTACACAGTTCTAATTCTAATCCAAATTCGGTGAATCAAATATACTGACAAGTAAGATAGAATCCAAGTACAAATCCAAATAATTATAATTCCTATATAAATATTGTATTGAACAAAGTGCTTAAAGTTAAAGATATTCCATAAAATTCGATCCCAAAACACATTAGCTAAAAATGCTCGATAAGCGTAAAATGCTAGAAAATGTATAGTTTTAAGGCATCGATTCATATTAAAAACTTTTTGAGCAATACAGATTAAATAAATTAAGAAAATTACTGTTAAAGCATAAATTGCCATTGAAGGTAGATAATAACTATCACTGGTTAAATTAGTAATTTTTGAGTGAGTAATAAAAATATTACGTGTCCAAAAATAAGTAAACAAATAAATCCCTACTACAGCCCACCAATAATTCATCAAAAAGTTTTGAATTTCTTCATGAAAATTCCAGCTTAAGCCTCCATAAAGTCCAAAAATTAGAAAGCTAAAAAAAACTCTATCTAAAAGATACCAATGTTGGGTATAAGGCCCATTTAGAATGAAATGGTCGTAAAAAATTAACCAACTAAAATAAATAATTGCAGAAATTATGACTGTAAAAATTAATTTGAAATAAGAATGTTTAACCCAGACACAGATGGCTTTAATAGCAGGCATAATAATTAAAAACTGAAGCATCATGACACTATACCAAAGATGAGGAGCAGCGTTGCCACTAAAAAATTGCCAAATAAAAGTTGGAATGTTACGAAAATGTCCGTGTTGTTGTAGATTTGGCATTAAAATTAAGTAGGCTAATGTCCAGGCGAAGGTTGGGAAAAAATTATTGCTCCATTGATTAAGAAAATAAGATTTAATAGGTAATTTATAAGTCTTATCATTAGTGCGAATTATGGTAAAGACAATTCCAAAAATAAAAGCTGGAGAGGTAAATTTTACAAAATTATATAAAGAAGCTAAGAAAAGTTGTTTTTTAAAGTCTAATGGTAAAGTTAAAAATAAAGCAATGATTGGTTGCAGCATTACGCATCCATTGGCAATGACTTTTAAATAGTCACCAATATCTGCAAGCCACCAATTCTTTTTGTAGTCATTAATTTGCATGTTATAAATTCCTTAATTAAAGTTTTGAAAAGAAGTCTCTTTAACTTTATCAAAATCTATCTGTTTTTTACACTAAGGTTTATTAATGAAACAGCTAAATTTATAAATTTGTTTCTTTTTCTCTAGTAGTGAATCTTTTCAAAATATAAGTTTTTGAACTAGGAGATTTAATTTAATTGATATTTAGGATGCTGAAGATTTAAAGACGAAACGATACTAAAAAATATAAAAAAGACTGATGATCTTCGTTAAGTACTGCCCTCGGAAATCTGTGTCCGAATTTTGGAGGGGGTCACAACATTTCATCAGTCTTTTTTGGACTAAGAATCTTTTTTTCTTAGACACGTTTCTGAGAAATAGCGACGGATTGGATGATTTAAGTAAGTGTAAAGTAGTTAGGGGATAAAATAATTGTAATATGCAATAGCCATAATGGCTTTTGTAGAAGTCCGCAACTATTTTCATAGGAGATAAGCATGAAATCAAGTAAAAAGTGATTAAGCAATTGACAATCCTTCGCTTTGCAAAATTATTGATTATAATATTTATTTGGTCAATAATGTAAGCGATATCTGGAAACTGTTAAGAACGGATCCTGTTAAAAGCACCAGATTATTTCGTGATTACTGGTCTAAATACCACAGAATCTGCTATCTTCGCAACAGTAAAAAATCTCTCTAACTTGCATTTACTACTTTCTAAGTTTTGAATAATCAAAGGAGTGGAAAAAATGGGACAATCAATATTTCCAACCGGAGTTACTAACTTCAAACCTAGTAAAACTTGGTCGGGTTATACACTATTTAATGCTAAAAATGAAGGTACAATCTTAATCGATATGAACGGAAAAGTTGTTCACGAATGGAAAGATTTACAGGGCTTCCCTAATAAAATGATTAATGGTGGTAAAGTTTTCGGCTCTTTACGCTGTCGAAAAAGCAGTGACGCTTATCAAGACTATGCCGATTTAACCGAAATTGATTGGGACGGTAATATTCGATGGTCATTTACCCACAATGAAGAAGTTACCGATCAAGGAATAGGAAAAACATGGGTTGCAAGAGTCCACCACGATTATCAACTTGAAGGAAATCCGGTGGGGTATTTCGTACCTGGGCAAGAAACAAAAGATGACTTTAAAAAAGTTTTACTTCTTACTCACCATGATCGAAAAATTGATCCAATATCACCCTATCCCCTTCTTGATCATGTCTTATTAGAAATTGACCGCGATGGTAACAAGCTTTGGTCTTGGAGTACACTAGATCATTTTAATGATTTTCCATTAACTGATGAACAAAAAAATGCAATCTTTAAGAACCCCAACTTTCAATCTACTAGTAATGAAGGGGACGTATTTCATATTAATTATGCTAGTTATCTTGGACCAAATAAATGGTTTGATCAAGGTGACCAGCGATTCAAACCGAATAACATTCTAATGGGATCGCGTGAAGCAATGATGAGTTGGATTGTTGACCACGATACTGGGAAAATCGTTTGGCTATTAGGTCCTGACTTTACTAAGAGTTTTGCTTTACGTAAATTAGGACCTCTAGTAGGGATGCATAATGTGCATTTAATTCCTAAAGGTTTACCTGGCGCTGGAAATATTCTTGCTCTCAACAATGGAGGCTGGGCTGGCTATGGCGCACCTAACCAAACCTCGTCAACCGGAATGAAAACAACACGCATTGATGGATCAGAGGTTATTGAATTTAACCCAATTACCTTAGAAAAGAAATGGAACTTTTCTGCAAAAGATATGGGCTATAAAGCAGCAGCCCACGCTAATTACTTTTACTCTCCATTACAAGGTAGCGTCCAACGGCTTCCAAATGGAAATACATTAATTGACGAAGGTGCCGGCGGACGTTTCTTAGAGGTTACGCCAAGCCATGAAATAGTTTGGGAATATATTTATCCATATATTGCTGATCATCTAATTTATCGTGCTTATCGAATCCCTTATGATTGGATCCCCCAATTATCTCATTCAACAGAAGTAGCAGTAACTCCGCCAGCTAATAGTGAGTTTCACCTACCAGGAGCTGCTGATCCGAGCCTCAATCCAAACAATACGGTTTCAGTCCCTGGAACTTATGGCTATAATAAACCATCACCAGCCAAAAATAATAATTAAATTCTCTCAATATTAACAATCGAGTAGGAGGTAATTGATTAGTTCAATTACCGACCTCTCACACCACCGTACGTACGGTTCCGTATACGGCGGTTCGACAATTTAATCACTTTTGAATTGACTGGAGCGTCTTGGACATATTTATTAGTCCAAGGTGTTCCAGTTTTCTGTTTGTTAGAGAATAATTTAGTGTCTTACTGTGTGCAGTCCGCCAGTAACCCTTCCGGGTACTAGCGAAGATAAACGCATCACGATAGGACAGACCTAACTTCTGTAAGTTAGTAACCTTAGTTTTGAACTTCTTCCATTGCTTTCAAATATATTGCCTTATTCGCGCCCTTAACCACTGGTCAAGTCGTTGGATAAAGCTAGTCAGTTTCCCAATTGAGTAGTATTGAAGCCAACCTCGCATTTTGCGATGAATTTCCTCAAACATTTTAATCAGGGAAACTCCTCGATTACGTTTGGTTAAAAGCTTTAATGCTTGTTTTACTCGTTGTTGTGATTGCTTGGCCGGTCGGGCATAGGCACCATTCTGATCTACCCCTAACGAAAAGCCAAGAAATTTCAGGCGCAATGGACTACCTACTTTGGTTTTATCTGGATTAACTTTAACCTTCAATCGCTTTTCAAGAAACTGGGTAATACTTCGCATTACTCTTTCTCCAGCCCGTTGATTTTTAACGTAAATGTTACAGTCGTCCGCATAGCGCACAAAATGATGACCACGTCTGGTCAACTCTTTATCCAACTCATTTAGATAAACATTTGCTAGTAATGGTGATAATGGTCCACCTTGCGGAGTTCCTTTATCGCTCCTAGCGAAAAGCCCATGGTCTAAGACTCCACTCGTTAGAAATTTACGAATAAGTCTTAATGTCCATGGGTCATCAATATATTGTTGGAGGTATTTAATCATTAGATCATGATTGACATTGTCAAAGTAGGCCTTTAAGTCTAAGTCAACTACTCGTCGGTAACCCTGATTATATAGATTAACTACCTTGGCGATTGCGTCTTGGGCGCCACGATGAGGGCGAAAGCCAAAACTATTATCAGAGAAAACCCGTTCAAAGATAGGCGTGAGGACCTGGGCAACTACTTGTTGGACCATTCGGTCCACTACCGATCCCTAACTTCCTTACGCCACCATTGGGCTTTAGAATTTCTACTCGTTTGACTGGTGCTGGCTTATAATTACCATCACGTAAACTGGTAATTAATACCGTTTTGTTTTCCCTAGGGTATGGCAAGAGGTCATCGACAGTCATGTCATCGATGCCCGCTGCCCCTTTATTTTTCTTTACCCGCAAATATGCCTGATTAAGATTATTGCGGTCCAAGACTAAGTCTTGGATAGTGACACTCATACCTTTACCTTCACCATAATCGGTACTACGCGCCCTTGTGTACTTTCGGTTTTCCAAACCTGTCCTCGACAAGCGGTCAGCTTGTTGTTCTGTTTTCTGCGGTCGTCGCACCTGATTATACCTCCGATATAATTTATGAGTTATTGTCGTTCAGTCCTTCATCTGATTAATCAGACTACTATGACCTCGGCTGACTTCTGACTTACCCAACGCCACATCACTGCATCGCTTGTTTCTGTGGAATTTCATTCATTCCTCTTGTCGGAAACGTGTAAGTCAGGCCTCCCCGGGTAAGAATATTAGCTTTCGTACCATGTCACCGGTAGCTTTACTGAAAGTAATCTCGAGTAGTATTGGACTTTAGTTTGTAAAGCAACCTTAATCCAGTTACCCTCAGACTTATAGCTACTTCTTGTTCATCGGTGCAGTATTTTGCCTTAGACTTCCTTCAGATTCCACCTCGCAGTGGACACCCTTATACTTAGCTCATGATTCCGACCACTACGGCCCATAGCGGACTTTCACCGCCTAGCTAATACCCATGCCGGGCGCACTTTAAAAACGTCCTTAGTAAGTAACTAAGGACGCATCATGCCGGAACCAAATATTAAAATTATTTGCAAGTTGCGCGCAACACACGCGCAACAATTTTATGAAAAAATAGCTTTCAATAGGTTTTATCAAAAATAAAAATGTTGATATATCAACGTTTTGAAGCCTATTGAAAGCTATTAAAACTAAAAAAATCACCCGCACGGGGATCGAACCCGTAACTCCGCCTTGAGAGGGCGACGTCTTAACCAATTTGACCAGCGGGCAATAAACAATACAAGAGAAGTATACAGATTTTCTCACATATTGTCAAACACTAATTAATTTACTACCTGGATCAATCAGGATTACCTCAAAAGGCCTGCTAAAGCGGCCCCACTGTTTCCAAGAATCTTTAAAATAATAAAGATAAAATCATTCGAACGATAGCTCTAATAAATAAACCCTCATCTTCTTGACATGAGCGGTTGTCACCCAAACATCGTGATAATTTTTCTTCTCTTGATGTGTCTTAACAAAAAAACTTTCTAGTAAATCACCGTTTTTAGCTACAAAGTCATTTGATAGCCGATTTACCATTAGGCGATCATCCGGAAAGTAGAAAGAAGCATCCGCAATTTTCAATGAATCCTTAATAAAAACGGAAATTGTGTTAGTATACTGTACTTTTTCACTAGTTATTAGTTCTGGATGATGCTTAATCTTGGTTAATACGTAATAAATTGAATCAGAATTACTTGCCATTTTCTCTTCTCCTCAATGTCTAAAAGTATTTTACCAAGAAACAAATCACACATAAAGTTTCAATAAAAAAAGGCTCCGAATAATACGGAACCTTAACTAGTTGGGCATACTGGTCTCGAACCAGTAAATTATGGATTCAGAGTCCACTGCCTTACCAGTTTGGCGAATGCCCAATAAGATAACAATAATAATATACACGGTGAATTTTAATTAGTCAACCATTTTCTTCCGATTAATTTTAATCAAATTCACTAGTGACGATGTTTTTGTAACCAACTTCGCCACTTCGTTACCATATTAATCCATGGATGCCTAGTGCCACTATTCCAATAGTTAACATCTGCCTTAATTTGCCGTTGTGACCACCGTGAGTAATCATGATGCATAAAATTGTAATCCTGCGCATCAGACTGGTTTTCCCAGACAGCAGCCATTATAAATTGACTCCGTGTCCGTTGTAACTTTGGATCGACTTGGTCTACCGCGGTGACATCCAACACTTTAGCAGTCGCAATTGGCGGAACTACCCGATTTTCTTTAATGTATGGGCCAACCGGAACATTAATCAAAGCATTCTTCATTACCTCTTGCCAATTCTCTCGTGTTTGATAACGATGCTCTAAGCCTGGCTCCACATCGTTTGCTAATAGGTAATCTCTCTTTTCGCCCCAACTAAGTTCAACATGGAGTTTAAATGCTGCAACCATGATCGATTTCCCCCTCGCAACCTTGTTATTACTATTTTACCGCAAAACTTTTCTCATTAGCGACTTACATAGGTAAAAATCCATTCTAAATAATAGACAAGCTGTGAGAAGTTCATTAGAATGCACTTTATGGGGGCAATCCAATGAAGAAGTATTCGAAATTCTTTCTCCCGCTAATCTATAGTATAATTTTTATCACTGCAATCTGGTCTTATCAGAACATTGAAACAGTAAACTCTAACGTTAATATTCTCATTCATGAAGTCCAGATTCACACTCAAAACGTTATTAACCGGGTTACAGGAAAAAAGAAACAAAAACCAAAATTAACAAAAGACAACTCGCAAAAAACAGAAAAGAAAACTACTTACTCGAAACCTGTCGGTAAGTGGCCGACAAATTCTGCCACTATTTTTATTAATATTAAAGATCCAGTTTTACGAAGCGCTGCCAAATCGGCGATCAAAGCATGGAATGATACTGGCTCCTTTACTTTCCACGTGGTTAAAAAACAAAAAAATGCTAACATCCTTTTTACAACAATTGACGACGATAAGGATGGCGCAGCTGGTTTAACAGAGGCAAATATTAATTCTGGCAATGGTAACTTCATCTACGTAAGAGTTGAACTCAACTCTGCATATCTGCTAAATCCAGTCTATGGTTATTCACAACGACGCATCGTCAATACAGCTGAACACGAACTTGGTCATGCAATTGGTCTTCATCATACAGATGATATTTCAGTAATGCAGCCAAGTGGTTCTAATTACCCAATTCAATCAGTAGATATTCAAAACGTTAAGCTCCTCTATTCAAAGAAAAATGCCCCATCAACTGTCCCCCAAGCTCAAACTAATACTACTAATAATAACTAGATTCCTTCTTAAAATTTAAAATCCACCAGCTGATTCATGGTAAAATGGCATCGTGTGTATTTTTAAGAAAGGTTATCGTTTCAATGAATTCAAATAAAAAAGCTCTTGGCCTTGCAATGGTAATCACCGCAACCACTTTTTGGGGAATTTCTGGTCTGTTTGCTAAGGCCCTTTTTAATATTAGCCCAGCCATCACTTCATTATGGCTAACTCAATGGCGATTAATTTTTGGTGGTGTGATTATGATTATCATCAGCAAACTAATGGGCAACCATCCATTTGCAATTTTCCATAATTTACATGACACCTGGGTTATTTTTGCCTATGGTGTAATTGGCCTGGTCCCCGTCCAGTTTGCTTACTTTATGGCAGTTCAGGAAGGGAATGCATCCATCGCCACTATTCTTCAATTTGTTGGCCCATTCTTCATTATCGCTTATCTAGCCGTCTTTCGCCATGAGCCGCCACGACGAATTGAAATCATTTGCGCAATCATCGCTTTCCTTGGTGTTTTTATCATTGCCACTCACGGTCGCTTCAACCACTTAGCCGTTACACCTGCAGTCCTCTTTTGGGGCTTTATTTCAGCGGTTGGGGTTGCAACTAATACCTTGATTCCGCAGAAGATGTTGCAAACCGGTCGCGTGCCATCGTTAGACGTAACTGCATGGGGACTACTGTTCGCTGGAATCGTCCTTCTAGCAATTCATCCCCAACAGCCATCAATCCCAAACGTTCCCAGTGTTTGGATTGACTGTGCAAGCATTCTAATTATCGGAACAATTATTCCGTTCTACCTGGCAAATACCTCACTCAAGTATATTGATGCAACAACATTTAGCCTAATGGATGCCTTTGAACCACTTTCCGCAACTATTGGTTCCGTTTTAATTTTCCACCTCTACCTAACCGGTGCCGATATTCTTGGTTCCATTCTGGTTATCGTTGCGGTATGTGCAATCAATATTCGCCCACATCACAAGAAGAGTACTAATAACTAAACAAGAAGGAGAATACAATATGGCAGAAGATGGTTATAAATATGATGAAAATGGTTTTCGTGAGGATCTTAAAAATGATCCCAACGTTCTTCACCAGCCTGACGCTGATAGGACAAGCTGGAAATTAAAGATCCTTTCCTATGATGAAACAATTGATGTTCTTAACGGTGATACTAAGGTCCAGCCCGAATTTAAGTTCTCTGATGAAGTCTTAGATCAAATTATTAAGGAAAAGCCTGAGCTGAAACCTGATGAGGATATTAAAAATCTCATTAAAGATAAGGACCAGCAAATTCTTCTTGCAAGGTATAACGAAGATCAAGCAAAAAATTATACAATTAGTGCAGACAGCAAAAAGGATAATAACTAAAGTATCGGTGTAAGAAATAATTAGCCCCAGGCCTGAATCTTGAATTCGGGTCTGGGGCCTTGTTTAGTTAAAAAAAGCTTAATACTTGGAACCAAAAAAGACTATCCAGAATTACCCGGATAGTCTTACGAGAGATAGACTTATGATTAGTTATCGCTAATAACAGTACCCACCTTACCAGCAAGGGCATCGTCCAAGCCGTTAAGTGAGGTAATCAAAGCTTTCCGCTCTGGGTGACCTTCAACGAAGGATAAGCAGGCTTCAATCTTAGGAAGCATACTACCAGCAGCAAATTGCTTTTCATCCATGTACTTTTGGGCTTCAGCAACATTTAATGTCTTCAAAGCCTTTTCATCTGGCTTACCGTAATTTACAAATACGTAATCAACAGCAGTTAAGATGATTAAAGTATCAGCATCAATCTTATCAGCAAGTAATGCGCTAGAACGATCCTTGTCGATAACTGCTGGAACACCTTGTAAGCCATCGTCAGTCATGATAACGGGAACACCGCCACCACCACCAGCAATAACAAGATCGCCAGCTTCAATCAAGGTCTTGATGCTGTTCAATTCCATAATCTTCTGTGGAAGTGGAGAAGGAACAACTTGACGGTAGCCACGACCAGCATCTTCTTTGAAGGTGTAGCCTTTTTCCTTTTCAATCTGTTCAGCTTGTTCTTTAGTGTAGAAGTCACCAACAGGCTTAGAAGGGTTTTGGAATGCAGGGTCTTCTGGATCAACAGCAATTTGAGTAACAACAGTTGCTACATTCTTGTTCATCCAACGACGGTGCAATTCATTTTGAAGACTTTGTTGTAAGTGGTAACCAATGTAACCCTGACTCATTGCACCACATTCTGGGAATGGGAAGGCAGCTGTCTTCCCATTTTCAGCGGCAAAGTTCATACCAAGATTAATTGCACCAACTTGTGGACCATTACCGTGGCTGATGACAACTTGGTTACCAGCATCAATTAACCCGATTAATGATGAAGCAGTATTCTTAACTAACTTCAATTGTTCTTCGGGAGACTTACCGAGGGCGTTACCACCCAAGGCAACAACTACTTTAGCCATTTAGGAGTCCTCCTTAGTTGTGTTCACCTAAGGTTGCAACCATAACAGCCTTGATAGTGTGCATCCGGTTTTCAGCTTCACGGAATACAACTGAGTTCTTGCTTTCGAAGACTTCATCAGTAACTTCCATTTCCTTAAGACCGAACTTCTTGTAGATTTCCTTACCTACTTCAGTGTCAAGGTTGTGGAATGCTGGAAGGCAGTGTTCGAAGATAGCGTTAGGGTTTTCAGTAGCGTCCATAACTTCCTTAGTAACTTGGTAAGGCTTGAGAAGCTTGATCCGCTTTTCCCACATGTCATCTGATTCACCCATTGATACCCAAACATCGGCGTAGATAACATCCATGCCCTTAACGCCTTCCTTAACGTCGTTAGAAACAACGATCTTAGCGCCAGTTTCAGCAGCAATAGCGTTAGCCTTGTCAAGAACTTCCTTAGTTGGGTTCAATTCCTTAGGAGTTACAACGTGGTATTCCATACCCATAACAGCAGCACCTAACATCAAAGCGTTAGATACGTTGTCTTGACCGTCACCAACAAAGGCAAACTTGATTTGTTCGTAAGGCTTCTTCAATACTTCATGAGCAGTTAAGAAGTCAGCCAATACTTGTGTTGGGTGGTCTTCATCAGTTAAACCGTTCCAAACTGGAACACCTGAGTACTTAGCCAAAGTTTCAACATTCCGTTGTGAGAAACCACGGTATTCAATACCATCAAACATACCACCAAGAACACGGGCAGTATCCTTAACAGATTCCTTGTGACCAATGTGTGAGCCTGATGGGCCAAGGTAAGTTACGTGAGCACCTTCATCCTTAGCACCAACTTCGAATGAGCAACGAGTACGAGTTGAGCTCTTTTCGAAGATTAAGGCAATGTTCTTGCCTTCAAGGTTCTTACCTTCAGTACCAGCGTACTTAGCCTTCTTTAAATCTTCAGCAAGGTCAAGCATGTATTCCATTTCACGCTTGTTAAAGTCTGAAAGTGTCAAAAAACTACGATTACGTAAATTGAATGCCATAATTAAATTTCCTCCTTGAAATTCTTTACGATTTATATAATAGTAAGCACTTTCAAAAAAAATCATTTTGCTTCAAAATGATCCATCAAAAACTTTAAATTTATTTTCACAATGATCAAAAATATACATTTAAAGAAAGCGGAACCATCACTATTCATACATTATTCAGACCAATAATATACATTTCACAAGTATTTTATTAATCAGTATGCTTAATATTCAATATCTAATGAATTATTATTGACTTTCACTCTTGCTTCAAATAAACTCAAAATGACTCAATTTGATTCGAGGTATTAAAATGAACTTCTACATTGTTGATAATGATAACAACGCTACATCTCTCCTTAAAGATATTATTGAAAATGACTTTAATAATTCAGTTGTTGGTACAACCTTCAATGCTGAGCAGGCATTTGAGGACGTTATTCGCCTAAGTATTGATGTTATGTTTGTTAACCCGTCCCTGTCCCAAATTAACGGAATTGAACTAATTAAACGAATTCAGCAAAGCAACCACCACCCCCACTTTATAATGGTTAGTCAGGCATTTGATCCTGCTGGAAGGACAAATGCTTACCAGGCCGGAGTTGACTTTTGCATCGAAAAACCCTTGAACGTTGCTGAAGTAAAAACTGTCATTAAATTAATTGGCGAAAACATCAACATGTCAAACCGAATGTTGCAGATCCTTGATCTGGTCAGTGGAGCTGCTAACCAGAACACAACCAATATTAACTTCAAGAGTAAAGAAAAGGAAAATGTGAAGTCAATTCTTCGTTTTCTCGGGATTACAAATGGTTCTGGCGCCCAAGACATTACCCGGATTATCAATGTCATGATTGAACAAGGAATTACGTTTGATAACATTAACTTTCATGAAATTTTCCGCTGTGACGATCACGGTAAAAAAATTATTCTTCAGCGAATTCGTCGTGACCTTAAGACAGGGCTAAATAACCTCGCCCACATGTGTATTGATTATCCAGAAAACGATATTATTTTAGAATATGCTAATAACCTTTTTGAATACAAGAATGTTCATAATGAAATGAAAATTATTAACGGTACTTCCTCACGTGGTGGTCAAGTTTCAGTCAAGCACTTTTTCAACGGTTTGGTTCAGGAAAGTGCTCAAAGTTAAATGATTATTAAAAATAGAAGAACCATTCAGAAACTAGCAAAGTTTCTGAACGGTTCTTCTATTTTTTCATCAGTTGGATCGTCAAATAAACCCAAATAATAATCAAAATAAAGGTATATAGTGCTGCGATCCACATAACCCACTGCAAGAATGGGATTAGTTTGAACGTATTTAAAATCGTAAAGCAAATTGTCAAAACACACCAAACAGCAATTCGCATCTGCAGCTGATGACGTTGCTTATTGAGTTGCTGACGAGTCATTTACTTATTCTCGTCCATTTCAGCCCGCAGCTTCTTGCCGATCTCTTCGTAACCTGGCTTGCCTAACAGGCCAAACATGTTAACCTTGTATGCTTCCACGCCTGGTTGGTTGAATGGGTTGATCCCATTAAGGTAGCCGGAGATTCCCATCGCCACTTCAAAGAAGTAGATTAGGTAACCAAGGGTGTATTCATCTTCCTTTGGAATGTGAACAGTCATTACCGGTACACCACCAGCGGTATGGGCAGCGACAACCGCTTCGTATGCCTTGGTATTGGCAAAGTCCATCGTCTTGCCTTCCAAGTAGCCTAAGCCATCGAGGTTATCCGGTTCGCTTGGGATTTCCATATCGTGGTTGGGCTGGTCTAACTTAACAACGGTTTCCATCAAGAACCGGCGACCTTCTTGGATGTATTGACCAAGGGAGTGAAGGTCAGTGGTGAAGTTAGCACTGGATGGGTAAATACCCTTGTGATCCTTTCCTTCAGATTCACCAGCTAATTGCTTCCACCATTCGGCAAACATCGTCATGTTTGGTTCGTAGTTTTCCAGCAATTCGGTTTCAAAGCCCTTCCGGTAAAGAATGTTCCGGTAAGCAGCGTATTGGTAAGCTTCGTTGTTTTCTAATTTTGGATCCGTGTAATCCTTTTCGGCTTGGGCAGCCCCGGCCATTAACTGGTCAATATTACCGCCAGAAACAGCAATTGGTAAGAGACCAACTGGGGAAAGGACGGAGTAACGACCACCAATGCCGTCTTGAATGACAAAGCTTTCGTAGCCGTGGGCATCGGCTTCGGTCTTTAAAGCCCCCTTAGCCTTATCAGTGGTAGCGTAGATCCGCTTGTTAGCTTCATCCTCGCCATACTTCTTAATCAAGAGGTTCTTGAAGATCCGGAAAGCAATTGATGGTTCAGTTGTGGTTCCTGACTTGGAAACAACGTTAACGGAGAAGTCCTTGTCACCAATCAATTCAATCAAGTCATGAAGATAAGTTGAACTTAAGGAGTTCCCGGCAAAGAGTACTAATGGGTACTTCCGATCCTCGGCCTTTTGGGCTTGGTAGAAGGTGTTGTGCAAGAAGTCAACTGCCATCCGGGCACCAAGGTAAGAACCACCAATCCCGATGACCACTAAGATGTCTGAATCTGATTGGATCTTCTTGGCAGCGGCCTTAATCCGCGCAAACTCATCCTTGTCGTATTCCGTTGGCAAGTGAAGCCAGTCACGGAAGTCCGCCCCAGCACCAGTACCGTTGCGTAATTCGTCATCCGCCGCATTTACCATTGCTTGCATTTCGCCTAATTCGTTATCGTTAACAAATTTCTTTAAGCCTGTTTGATCAAATGAAATATGAGCCATTTTCAGAACTTCTTTCTTAATATTAATATTTACACCCCTAATCATACCGAACCATGAAGCCGTTTTCAATTAGAAGAAACAACAAAAATAATTTAGTGATTTTTTCCATTATTCTTCGTTCTATTAATTTGAGAGGTCTTCTCAAAATTCATATAAAAGGAGTAGAAAATGGAACAAACAGGTTCAAGGAAAAGCTGGGAAGAGGCTGGTCTGACTGATGATTTCATCTTTAGCAAGACCTTTCTCGATCTCAAAATCACATTAGAGTTATTACGGCGAATCTTTCCAACAATGACAATTAAAGGAATTAAGATTCTCAATAGTCAGCAGGAAATCAAAGCCACCCATGATGCCAAAAGTTCCCGTTTTGATATTTATGTCAAAGATTATGATAACCGTCACTATGATTTGGAGATGCAAGTCGAAAATAATCATAATTTGCCACAACGGGCCCGCTTTTACCAATCAAGTCTCGCAACGGCTGCGTATATAAAAGGGAAAAACTACATCAAAGCTAATAAATCATTTGTGATCTTCTTCTGTTGCTTTGATCCCTTTGGCCTCGGTGAACAGCAATACGATGTTAAGCGGATTATTGAGAATTATCCTAACTATACATACCAGGATCACGAAAAATCAGTTTTTTTCGATATTACTAGTCACCGAAAAACGGTTGGCCCAAAGTTGCAAAACGTACTGGATTTAATAGCCAATCGAAAGCTTGATGAAGAAGACGACCTCATTATAAAATTAAAGAAAAGAATATCGTTTGTAAAACAGAACCAGGAATGGAGGAGAGAATATATGCTACGGACATTATACGAAATGGATATCGAAAACAAACTAAAAGAAGGCCTAAAGCAAGGACACGAAGAAAGTCTAAAACAAGGGCACGAAGAAGGTCTAAAACAAGGTATCGAGCAAGGCATTGAACAAGGTATTGAGCAAGGATTAGTTAAAGAGCGCCTCTCCTTAATTACCGACTTAATCAAAAGTGGCCAAACTAAGGAACAAGTTGAAAACTTCTTAATCAATATTCGCCAAATTGATCCTGCAGAAGCCGCTAAGGACTACCAGGAAGCACTGGATAAAATGAAATAATCCTTGACCCATTAGAACTAACAAAAAGCACTTCATAATCTTAGCGACTATGGAGTGCTTTTCTAATGAAACAAATATTACTCACTAGTACGACTACCAACAGCGTTCAATACAGCTTCAGTAATCTCTACAGCATTCTGATCATGCTCTTCTGCACCCTTTTCAATTACCGATGCTAAATAGAGTTCAGGCTTTTGAATGAACTTATCATCCCTGTAAACATATTCCAACTTACCCTGAGCATTATAAACCCCAACGGTCCAACTCTTGCCATACTTCTTCACAAAGGTCTTATTAGAAGCAATCGCGTAGCAAACCGGTTGAACTTGTGTACCAGTGATCCTCAAATTACCTTGAGGGTCGGAATCCTGTTCCGGATCACCAAACAACCGATTAATCGTTGAAACATGATCGTCCACATACGCTTTGATGTTTGATTCAAGCGCATTACTTAGTTCCTCATTCATTTGAAACTTAACGATCTTCTTATGGGCATTAACGTCCATAATTTGAAAATCACTGGTTATTCCTTCAAGTGACGCTGTACTTTTACATACCTTTTCAATTGCCGCCTTGGCCTGTGCGTCTTGCTGACGTTGGTAGATATGATAACCACTAATAATCAATATAACCGCAGCTACTACCCCAATAATAGTCCAAATCAATTTCTTATACTTTTGAACTATATTCTTAAGACTTACCATTTATTACTCCCCATTCACTTATACTTAACCTTGCCTATTACCCTCCGGAAAAGTAAAGGCAACTTTCTTGTAATTATTATCATAACTAACTACAAAGATCTTATCTTTTACATACTCGTATTCCGAATCAACTTCTGATGGTTCAACTACACAAGTATTATAAGAAAGTGCCTCTCTAACGAACCGTTTTTTAACATCTTCTGAAATACCTTCTAGTGCTGCCTTGTTTCCATCTTTTAAGGCATCAATTCCTACCTCATTTTCCGTAGGCTCTAGATAATTATAAATAATCAATTCAGGTTGGTGGCCTGTCTCATCAACATTTTTCTTTAATTGCTCTAATATATGATTCCACCACCAAGCATCCGATTCACCAATTGAGGCCCCATAAACGATAAATAGATCTGCTTCGCCAAATAATGGCTCATACTTAAGTTTACTTACTGACCAAAGTGGTTTAATAAATTCCTTGATTAACTTTTCTATATTATTATTTTGCGGTTGCACTTTTAACTGCTGCACACTACTAAAGCCAAAAAGCATCGAATCTGGAACCCATTCTTTACCATGAGGATGGATAATATTTGACATTAAGTAAGATGAAAATTTGATTTTATTTGATCTTATGTAACCTTCTCCACCATTTATTGTTCTTGTCACCAATAATCGATCATACATTTGTTTCCAAGCCGGGTAAAAAGAAATATTAGTCATACTTGATTTATTTCGAAAAGGATCAAAAAAGCGTTTATTAAAGTCAAAACAATTATCAAAAATTGAAGTATAATTCAAATTTACAAAAAGCCAATTATAAAGAGTGTAATATCCTAACGCCCCTTCTTCGTTACTAAGAGACTGACTTTCATGCCTAGTTTGATATTTCTTAAATTTTAATTTTCTATAATCATCTGGAGTAAGATCACCTAAAAATTTTGCTACCGCATTAACAGGATAGTTACTCTCTTTATTTTCATTTTGTTCTAGTTCCTTACCATCATGCGGATTCGCATTTTCAACAACTTGCGAGTTAATTTCAGGAGTAACCTGTTTACGTAAAAACTTTGCAAAGGTTGTTTTAATGTTTTTAAGATCATTCTTTAATTTTATTAATCCCTTTTCAAAGTCTTCTTCATTAGTTTTTGATAATTGTTCTTCAATAATTGTCTTAATATCTGATTCTAAGTCAGACCATTTTTTATCTTCCTTACCTTTCTTTAATTTCTGGTATAAATTATTGTTAGTTTTATAATCATCACTTTCATTTTCCTCTATATAATCAACAAAATCGCTATAACGTGTCCCCGGTTTATTCAGGAAGTGAAGTACATCAATATCAAAACCATTACCAACAATCATCATAATATTTCGCTGATTGCCTTTATATTTTCCATCATCGATATCTTTTTCCGTAATTTTACTAAAATGCATAATTTCCCCTCACGATTATTAATACCTTCAATTTAATTACTGAAAATTTATATAGTCTGCTCATACATCTACTAAAAGAGACCCCGAAGGCGATGTGTACCCCCAGAGTTAGAAATTAACTCTGGGGGTACACATCACTTCAGATCTCTCGATCGAACCTATTAATACCGTTTCTTAGCTAAACCAAAGCCAAACATTGCAGAAACAATACCTAATGCCATTACTGCAACGGAACTACTATTACCAGTCTGAGGCAACGTAGCTTCACTTACTGCAGAATGACTACTACTCTTAGTAGGGAAACTTACTGCTTGACCGTTAGCGGTCATGTAGGAACCTGAACCATTGATAGCACTCTTAACACTAGCTTGTGCTTGTGGGAATAATTCATTATGCAGTGCCTGGTAAGTTTGTACGTCCTTAACCTTTAAAGCATTGAGCTTAGCGTCAAGTTGAGCCTTGTAAGCAGCAATCTTCGCAACAGCATCGTTATTAATTTGGGCTAACTTAGCTTCATGCGCCTTCTTCATGTCAGCTAAGTGAGCTACTTGTTGAGCTTTCAGTTCGTCAACGTTGGTTGGGAGCTTCTTAATGTTATCCAACTTAGCTTGGTAGTCGGCGTTGAGCTTGTTCATCGCCGTGTTGTAGGCATCATTTTCCTTTTGCATAGCCGCATCACGAGTCTTTGCCAGGTCATTTAACTTAGCTTGGAGAGCTTGATCCGTAGCGGAAGTGCCTTGGGACTTTTGTAAGTCAGCAAGTTTGGCTTGGGCGGTAGCTAAGGCAGCCTTTGCTTGGGCTAAATCTTTAGCAGAGGATTGGGCAGCCGTATAAGCATTGTCGTAAGCCGTTTGCGCAGCTTGAAGAGTCTTAGCGGAGTCAGAACTAGACTTGCCAGGGTTAGGCTGAATAGCATTTGCAGAAACATCAAGATCTTGGGCTTGATCAGCGGTGTTTGGGCGAACGTAGAAGATCATGATTTGGCAGTTACCGTCATTATCGGTGTTTACCGCTAAGTATGGGACGTATGGACCGTCGACACTGTCGGTGACCCCTAAAAGCGATCGAGCATGACCAAAATGTTCAGTGGAATCGTTTAAAAGTAGATCATTTAGAGAGGATGCAATTGCTTGATCTCCCCCATTTAGATTGATTCGGAGCTGGTGAACCGTTTGACCATTAATGGTGACGGTTTTATCTGAACCACCTAATCCAATTCCATTAATTGTTCCACCGATCCAAATGATGTTATGAGTTTTGGCAAAGTCTTGAAAACCTTCGGCATCATGATCCATGTTATCCATTTCATCACCGGTCATGTCTTGATTATAGATGTGCATTAGTTGGTAACCATAATCAAGATACTTTTGGTTGACGTGAACTAATGGATAACCAGCTTGTGCACGAAGTTGGTTAATAAGGTAAGCGGCATATACAGTCAATTTCTTTGATGATTCAGGAATTAAGGCTCCTTGGTCGTCTTGGTAAATTGGGGTGTAGTATTGGTTAGAACCAGAGAAATCGGTTGTATACTTTTCCAAATTTTCTAGATCTGTATCATAATTCTGCTTTTCTGCTTCTTCAGCGGTTGGTGTTTCAATAATTGCGGTATTATTGCTAATTTCTTTACCAAATCCTGGTGCAAATGTTGGGTCAGGATATTGACTTGTATCTTTTAACGTGCTGATATACAACGGTGACATATGAAACTTTTTGTGAGAATTTAAATAAAGGAATGAGTCCTTAGATGATTCATCATTTGTTGTGCTATTCACTTCATCCAGCTCATTCTTCGCATTAGTCAATTCAGTTTGCTTCTGGTTGTTCAATTGGGTTAAGTTGTTGACCTTGTTTTGGGCATCGCTAACCGCCTTAGTAGCATCTTGAACTTCTTGAGTGTGTTGTTGTTCAGCTGTAGTTTGATTAGCCTTGGCATCATCAGTAGTCTTCTTTACAGCAGCATCATAGTCAGCCTTAATTTGATTGCTCTTGGCTGAATGTTGGGCATCCAAATCAGCTTTGCTCTTATCGTAAGCAATTTTTGCTGCGGATTCTTGTTGGGCCTTTTGTGCAGGTGTCACAATGTGTTGGGCAGCATTGGCGAGTTCCTTTTGGTTAGCAGCGCTTTGACTAGCTACAGCTGAACTATAAGCGGCATTTTCCTTATTTGCTGCTTCACTAGCTTGTTGCTCGATAGTTGCTGTTTGTGACTTTAATGTAGCCTGATTTTGATCAGCTAAACTCTGTTCGGCTTTTGCTTGACTAGCTTGCAGGTTAGACAATTGTTGATCAGCTGATGGTGCTTGGCTAACGGCAGTATTACTAGTGGCTGGCGTTGTGTCAGCATGAGCCGTGGTAGCGATCGTACCGGTTGCGGTAACGGCACCGATAGTGGCTACCGCTTGTAGAATCTTTTTCTTACTCATAATATAATAGTTCCTCCCTCGTAACTAAACCATTAATTCTATCATTGTGATCCGAATTAATACTTTTTCGTTTGTACAACCATTAAGTTACGTCAATCCAATTAAAAGAAAAAGGAAGATTCCTAATAAAATCTTTTTACCCAAGCTTTCACTGAAAAGTAACTACCAAAAAGTGAAAAAGCTAACTAACTGCCCATAAATTTTTCACCTTAACTTAAAAATACAACAACTAGCTAATTCCTAACCCTGAAAAAGCTTCTATTCTTTTTTCAGGCTTCTTTTACTTCTTAGTGAAAACTCAAATAGAACGCTGGAATCTCCCCCCCCCACTTAATTTATATTAGATATGTAATCTGGGGAGGGGTTATTAATGCTAAAGATATTTATTATGGAGGATAATTCACAACAACTTCACAATTTGCAAGCTGTTGTGAAAACTATTCTTTTAAAATTACAGGTAACTGACTCGTTAGCATTACCTTTCAGTTCTACGACTAGCTTAAATAAGGCACTACCAGAACCAAGTGCAGATAACGTTTTTATCCTTGATCTACAAATCAATCATAATAAGCGCGCAGGACTACAATTAAGCCAATTAATCCGGCAAAAAGATCCAGAAGCTTCCATTATCTTCATTACCGTTCACGATGAGTTACTTTATACCACTTACAAATACCGGGTTCAGGCACTGGACTTTATTTCAAAAGATCAAGATAATATTGAGCAAGAATTAATGAAGGACTTTCGTCTAATTACTCGTCAGCACCAAAAAAAGGCAGAAAATCTTTTTCACTACACCAGCTATAATCAGGATCAGACCATTTTACTCGATGATATTTGCTTCTTCAAGTCCAACAAGAATAATACCCATTCGGCCACCATTTTCACCAATGACAATCAAGCAATCGAGATTCATCAGAACCTCACCACGATTGCCAACAATGATTCTCGTTTTATTCGGGTCCACCGGAGTTATCTGGTAAACCCCCATACCGTGAAAAACGTGGACTTCTATCATCGTCAAATTGAATTTTACAATGGTATGACCTGTCCGATTGCTCGTCGCAAAGCTAAAAGTTTCTTTGCCTTAGTTCGTCAATATAAACACCCTGCTGACGAAAAGATGCCTCAACAAGAACGCGGCTAAACTTAGGAAAGCATGGAATCACAAATAAGGCTCCAATGTTCGGTTTTATCGAGCACTGGAGCCATTTTATATCACAATTTTAGCTTTCTTACGCGTCTTCATTTCAACATTCTCATGTTTAATAAAAGGAAAAGGAACGACACATATTCTTTGCCGTTCCTCTATTAGATATTTTCTTCAGTCAACTGCTTTATTCTATGCAAAAGCAGTAGCAATACTACCAACAACAATCAAAACAATTCCCCAAATAGTGTAGGTCATTTCACGGTGACTCTTGTGTTCGTGAAGAAGCCAAATTCCACCAAAGGTTGCAATAATAACATTCAGTTGGGTAAAGATGAATGCTTCGGTAACACCAAGGGCCTTAGCAGAAAAGATATAAGCAAAGGCGGCAATTCCCCATGAAAGACCACCAAGGATGTTTAAGTACTGTTCCTTTTGCTTGAATGAAGAAGCATTACCAGAACAGAGAGCATAAATTACAGAACCAAGCAAGATTCCCAGCATTTCTGGAAGGAAAATTCCTTGAGCACTTTCATTAGCAACGATCGGAATCTTTGGGAATGCTGAATATACCCAGTAACCAATAGTAGTTACCAGCAAGAAGATAAAGTTACTAGCAGTAACCTTCTTATCCGAATTACTATCAGAAACTGATGTCATCAAGGCACCAACAATAACGATTGCCAATGCAACAAAACCGATTGTAAGTGCCCGAGCACTATGCCATTCACCAAAGATAATAACCCCAATTAATGAGTTACCAACTAATTGTAAAACAGTAGAAAGTGGCATGGTGTTTGAGACACCCATCCGTTTAAAAGAAACGAATTGTCCAACCTGACCAATCGTCCATAAAGCACCACATAATACGGAAAACCAGAAAGCGGCTGTACTAACAGTCGGTTGAGTAACCGCATAGGCAATTAATCCAATGATTGTGGCACCAGCACCGATACCAAACATTTGATTAACAGCAGAACCACCAATCTTACCAGTGATTAATGGCATAAGCCCCCAACCAAGCGCTGGAATTAATGCAAGTAAATAAACCATCTTTATTTCTCTCCTATCAAATGAATAATTGATTACGAGATAGTATTATAACTGGTTGCAAACGTTTACACAAGTATTTTCACAAAATAAATAGATGGTATAAATATACTAAAGGCTTGTATTCTTTATAAGAAAGCGTTTAATAAATTATTGGTATAAATGTGAAATGTTAATTCTGACTATTCCTGTGCGGTGCGTGTTGAGGATCCGGAAGAAAGATAGTAAAGGTTGTCCCCTTTTTTGGTTTACTTTCAACCGTTACTTTCCCGCCATGAAGATTTACTAATTCATGAACGATCGGGAGGCCAAGTCCCGACTCACCATATTGATTACTTCGTGACTGATCAGCCTTATAGAATCGCTCCCAAATGTTCTTCACCTGATCATTTGTCATTCCAATTCCATTATCGCTAATCTTAAACTCGCATCCCTGTTCAACACGACGCGCCGAAATTTTAATTAGTCCCTTATTAGTAAACTGAATGGCATTCTGAATAACATTGAACATAATTTGAACGAAGCGATCATAGTCAGCATACACCAAGAGACCGTCAGGAACATCTAGTTGAATGCGATCTTCTTTCTCCACTGCACGCTTATTCAATTGTTCCTTAAGATTATTCAAGACGGCAGAACAATCAAATAGTTTCCGGTCCATTGAAATTTGATTAGTACGGATTTTCTCATAGTCCAAATTATCGTTAACCAACCGGATCAAGCGCTGGGTATCATTCTGCATTAATTCAATACTATGGTTCCAGTCTTCTTTAGGAATAACATCATACCGAAGCCCTTCTAGCAATCCATTAATTGTTGTTAACGGAGTCCGCATTTCGTGTGCAGCATCGGCCAAAAACTTCCGCCGTCGTTCTTCTTGTCGCCGAATCTCTTGATCAGACTCACGAAGGGCGGTTGTCATCTGGTTAAAGCTTCGAGCAAGGTCATCAACTTCATCCTTACCGTTAACTGGTACCTTTACATGGTAATTTCCCTTAGCAACCTGACGGGTAGCAGTCCGAAGCTGATCAATTTTTTTAGTAATTGATCGGGCAAGAAGATAACTAATTAAAAGTGCGGCTAAAGTAGCAATAAGAAAGGCGATCGCTAGGTTAATTTTCAGTTGATGCATATTTTCTTCTACCACCGAAACAAAAGTAGCAATCGAAACGACAGCGATCATTTTCTTGTGATAGAAATACGGGCGAATTACTTCTGTCATTGCTGACTGGTGAGCTTTTTGAGTATTAATCTGTGGCCGAGTAAGCCGCAGATAAATGGTCTTGCCCTTTTTTAATTTTTTCCAATCTTCCTTACTTATTTGGGGAGCAAAGCCATTACTAGCAAACGTCTGTCGCTGTGTCACATCAAAAATTGCAAAATGAACGTGCTGGTTAGACAGTAGTGCCGCATTACTCAACAAGGCCTGATTCTCAAAGCCCTTAAAAGTATGATCAACCGTATCATAACGAATTGCATCTTGAACCAAGCTATCAGAATAAGTTTTCAACTGATTCCAGGTATTCCTATACATTGTCTCATTAGTCACATTAATGAAGGCCAGACTTAAAACCGTCATCAGCGTAATAATTACCGTAAAGAAAGCAATCATTAATCGATATAATAGCTTCATTATTCGTTTCCTTCATCATCAAACTTGTAGCCAACACCCCAGACAGTTTGAATTACCTGTGGGCCAACCGCTTCAAGCTTTTGGCGAAGTTTTTTAATATGGGCATCAACCGTTCGCTCATCGCCATAGTATTCATAGTCCCAAACTAGCTGAAGCAATTGCGAACGGGTGAAAACCTGACGGGGCTTGCTAGCCAGCGTCTTCAATAGATCAAATTCCTTTGGAGTTAGATCCCTTACCGGCTTACCATACATATATACCTCACGGGTCTTAGTATCCATCTTAAAATGCCTAGTTTTAATGTCAAAGCGATCCTGATCAGGATGCTGTCCTCCATGCGCTGCACTTAATTGAGAGCGTCGCTGAAGAGCCTTAATTCGAGCAATTAACGTAATCGGACTAAATGGCTTAGTTACGTAATCATCCGCGCCAATTTCTAATCCAAGCACTTGATCACTTTCAGAATCACGTGCAGTCAGCATGATTAACGGTACTGTGGTTGATAGCCGACGAATATCCGCCGCCACCTGCATACCGTCCTTCTTCGGTAAATTCAAATCTAAAAGAATTACATCCCACTCATGCGGGGCAGCACTAAATTTTTCTTCTGCGGCGACCCCATCATAAGCGAACTCATATTGCCACCCCTCTTTTTTGAAAAACATTGCCATCATTTCGCATACTGAGTGGTTATCCTCAATCATCAAAATTTTCATTCTACAATTCTCCCTCACTAATTATAAAAATCAATTCACTATTTCCCGGGAAATAACTTCCTCCGCCAACGATAAAGTATGCTAATAATATTCTATCTTTAAGTTTTCAGCTATTAACCTACCTTAATAAATAATATTTACAAATAAAAAGGCTGAGAAAAACAAAAGCTTTTTCTCAGCCTCCCTTCTGCAATGGAGATGACGGGAGTCGAACCCGTGTCCAGGCATATCGCCATTCCAACCTCTACGTTCATATCTCAACTATTTAGCATTCATTAATCAAAACGCCGTTGATCAGGGCAACCATGATTAACTAGCTTGGTAATCTCTTCTTAATACTTCAAGCGTGAGTGTTAAGCGTAATCCACTAATATATGAAACCCATCACTGCATCATGGACGAACCCAGGATGGATTTACGCGCGCTACTTGTTAGGCAGCGTATGCGTAAGAGTTTGAATTATTGTTTGCAGTTATAATTTAAAACTGAGCGTTTTTACGAAGACGCAACCTTCGAAACGCAATTGAAACTCGACCTATACCTGTCGAATCCAAAAACATCCCCAAAATACAGTACTAATTGTAACATTGATAAAACAACAATGCATCATTTATGCATTAATTTTCCTAAGTAAAAAAACGGTAATGGTATTACTCACCACTACCGAGAAAATCGATTTATTCTTTCTAGACTATATAGTTAAGTCCTGTTTGCCAGAAGCTTGCTAGAGCTGTTTCTTTCTACTGCGTCATAGTCTAAACGCGCTCACCCTAAATTCACTCGAGATAACGAACTCCCGACAGCGGTGTAAAACACCACTGCCGGGAGGAATCGATTTAGTCCTTCTAGGCTACACAGACTAAACGCGCTCGCAGGAAAGTCCTTAAAGACAACAAACTCCCTCCCAGATGCTTTCAGCATCCAGTCGGGAGAAATTGTTGTCTTACAGGACTTTTTAACCCTGCTCACGCTCTTATTCTTAATACCAACCATTTGCCATCCAGTGTTGCTGAGCAGCAGTCCAAGAACCGTAACGACTAGCTACATATTGATCCGCAACTCGTTCTTGGTTGGCTGCTGAGTAGTCACCATTGAGGTATGATGCTGAAAGTTGGTACTTTCCGATGTATTGTCCATTAGTAGCACCATAATTTCCACCAGATTCGCGATTAGCAATCCAAGCCTTTGCGGCTGCTTCTGAGCCACTTACAGTACTTGTTGACGCCTGTTGACTAGTAGTATTGTTACTATTTTGGGTAGTTGTTTGAGATGATGCTGGCTGAATTTCACCATCGCTCTTGATAATTAAGCGTTGGCCAACATAGATCTTGTTAATATCTTTAATACTGTTCTTTTGAGCAATTTCATTAACAAGGCTATTGTTCTTATTAAACTTATAAGAAATGCTTGAAAGCGTGTCACCACTCTTAACAGTGTAAACTGTATCGGCATTAACAGCAGCTTGAGTAGCTGCAACACCGAAGACAATTGCACCAACAGAAGCAGTTAATTTTGCAAGCTTTTTCTTAGAAACCATAAATTCAATACCATCCTTTTTTATTATTCCGATTCAACGCTTCCTATACTACACGATGAATATTACTACCAGATAACAGCGATTTATCGTTTAACAGATTATTGCGAAGTGTTTGTAAAGCTGCTGAAATATTAATTGTAAATAATCGCACATTTATAAAAATTGACGTGCTAAAGACTATCATAATGGGATTTAATGATTTCTTTGGTTGTCCTAACTTCTTTATATGACAATAAAAAAAGTTGTTAAATTAAGGGCAATTTCCACTAAAATCGTCTAATTTAACAACTTTATTGACTAATTTTCTGTTTTTTTATTACAGTAATGTTGCAAAATATTGCTCACAGTAGCTTGCAACCCCATCTTCATCATTCGAATCCGTGATTGCTGTAGCAGCCCGCTTAACTTCAGGAAGACCATTTGCCATGACAATTCCTTGGGCAGCTGCTTGAATCATTTCCAGATCATTATCAGCATCACCAAAACTCATCAAGTTACTAAAGTCTAAGTTAAAGTGCTGTAAAAGCGCCTGTAAGCCAACCATTTTATTGACCTTTGGGGGCAAAAATTCCATAATCATTGGCTGAGATTGAACTGCATGATACTTCTCCTTAAGTTCAGCAGGAAGATTCTGAATGATCGGAGTTAATTTCTCAGCGGGAATCGCCATAACCGCCTTGCTGTAAGTTGTTTCTTCCAGTTCGGTACTCTTCGTATCACGAAATTCAATGTTCTTTAAGACTGTCTTATAAATTGAACGAGGTTGGTCGCTTAGTTCATAAACGCGATCATAGTCTAAAATATCAAGGGGAATGTTTTCCTGCTTAACAAACTTTAGCAGTGGTTGAAGATCATTTCTAGTCATCCCTAATTCAAAAAGGTGTTCCTTAGAGACATTGTTAATCACTAATCCGCCATTAAAGGTAATTGTATAATCATCCGGTTTTGTCAAGCCAAGCTGTTCAATCAGTGGCCAAATAGCATTAATTGGTCGACCAGTACATAAAACAACATGAATTCCTTGAGAATGAAGCCTTTTGAGAACCCGTTCATTACGAACACTAATTTCCTTATTACTATTTAACAAAGTATTATCTAAGTCTAACGCAATTACTTTAATCATTTTTCTCCTCGCTATAATTTGCCTGAACAATTTGCTTATTAAAATCTTCCAAAAGCTCTAACAGCTTAGCGCCCCGATCCTTTCCGTAAACATCAATCCAGTTTGAAAAACGTTTTAGTACAAGTGAACCAATATGTTGTTCGACCTGTTTTCCTCTAACGGTACTGATTAAGAACAACCGACGACGATCTTCAGGATCGGCCTCTTGTTGGATATAATTATGATTCAAGAGGGGCCGAAGTTGTCGTGAAATTGCACTTCTGGTTACTCCACGTTCATCAGCGATGTCCATTAATTTGATCTTTGGGTTATGAACAATCTTTTTTAAAATTAAATACTGTTCAAATGAGAGGGAATATTCTGCAGAAGGTTCTGAAATAAACGAGTCAAGGCCTTTCAACCCGGTCAAATATAGATCGATCGCCTTATCTAGTAACTTCTTATTATCATTCATTAACTATTCACCCCGTTGATCCTTCAAAATAGTTTTCGTAATTAATTTTGCATAATGGTTATTTCCCTGCTTATTCATGTGAACGCCATCTTTTGCAAACCAACCGGATTGACCATTGCTTGCGGTATACCAATCAACTAGGTGAACGTTATGGTGATCCTTTGCAATCTGCTGGATTTGGCTATTAACCTGTTGCTGCCAACTCTTTGATGGGATATGGGGAGTTACCCAGTAAACCTGCCGATCCTTCCCAATTGTCTTTAGAATATCGTCAATCGTTTTTTGATCCATGGCACCATTATTCCCTAAGTTCAAAATAACGATCTGGTTAAGGTGCCCACTCTCCTTTAACTGGCTAAGGACTTTAGGTGTTTGTGAACCCTGACGCCCCACCTTAGCATCAACATAGGCGTGTGGCATTAATTGTTGAAGACTATTAGAAGCATCAAGCATTACTGAATCACCAACCGCAGTGACCTTCAGTTTTTGTGCCTGCTCAATTTCAGTTTTACTTAGCTGGTACTCTTTTTGCACAGTGCTAATCTTAGCTGTTTCAACATTTTTTCCCTTACTAAGTTGCTTATTATGCTTTTCAGTTAATTGATCATTCTTTTCAATTTGTTTCTGAACCGTCGTCTTTTTTGGTTGAACATTAGGCTGACAGAGTCCGTAACCTGCTGTACCAGCAATTAACAAAACAATAATTGCCGTTACTGCCTGTTTCCAATTATTAAACTTGATCTTTTGCCAATTAAAATCACTTAATCGACGCTTAGCAAGCGGTTGTTCAATCAACCGGTATGAACATTCACTAATAATCACAATTAACGCTAATTCCTCTATCCCACTAACAATTGGGTGTACGCCAACATTAATTGCACGCTCATAAAATATAAGAACAGGATACTGATAGACGTAAATTCCGTATGAACGCTGACCACACCAACTAAAGAACGGGTTAGTTAGCCACCGATTCATCTGACTCCCTGGGTGAAGGATCGTTGCTAGTAAAATAGTCCCGATTACACTATAAAGGAACATCCCCCCATGGTAAGTAAATGAGGATTGCCCATCTAGAGTTATAAAGCCATATAGGGTAATAACCAAAGTAGCGATTCCTAAACCATTTAATATCCGTGAATCAGCTGCAGCAACCTTTGTACTCAACTGGTCAAGAGGCCAAACCAGGCCAAGCCATGAACCAAGCAAAAGGGAAAACGCCCGCGTATCGGTTCCATAGTAAACCCGATTGAGTGTCTCCGGATGATACAAGACAGCCATTTCAATTGCTGACAAGACTGCCAACGCTAAAACAAGGTACTGAACGATTGAACGTTTCTTGAACACCTTAAACAAGAGAAAAATAATAATCGGCCAAAGAACATAAAATTGTGCTTCAACTCCCAATGTCCACAGATGAGTAAATGGTGACTGATTGGCGAATTGATCAAAATATGATTGCCCATGGTAAATCTCCCACCAATTGTAAACCCACAAAATATTAGTAACAAAAATTTGCCGAATGTTATACAATAATTCATGAGCAAATAGTGTAATGTACGCGATTGTTAATACTAACATCGTAATTAAAACTGGATAAAGGCGGTAAAAGCGTTTAGCATAAAAATGCCTTAACCCAAGTCCAGCACCACGTTCAAACTTTTTACTGAACTGGTAAGTAATAAAGTAGCCTGAAATTAATAGGAATAGTGGAACACCGAGGAAGCCACCCTTTAGCTGAGTTGGCAGTAGGTGGTAAATAATTACTCCCAAAACTGCAATTGTTCGTAACCCATCGATTCCTGTAACGTGGTGTGGCTGAGCTCGACTGCTCACTAGGCCTTCTTTTTTGTTCATTAACAGAACCCCCAAGAAATATCTTTTCTAATTATAGTGTCTTGGCAAATTGCTGTATAGCCTCTTTTAAAAGAAAATTTATTGAATAATAGTACCCTTAACTTTTTAGCCAATATGGTTTTCTTCCAATATATCATGAACAATTTTATCTGCTTCTGGCGTCCGTTTCCATTCATCCCAGTGATCCATCGACTCATCCTGCATTTGGTAATGAGTGTTGATGAAGTGTTCATACTTAATTACGTTTTGGGAATGAGGAATATTTAACTGCAGGATCCGAACCTCCTTGATAAAGCCACGTTCAGCAGCTAATTCAGCTCGCCCGTTTTGGACCATATTACCAATTTCATAGTAGCTAGTCCCATCATTCCGTGTAATTTGTTCAATCAAATCCAAGACTTCATGTTGTTCTTCCACAATCCTAACTCCCTTCATAATCTCCAATTTATTATAACGAGAAGCACAAAAAAAATCATCGTCAAAATTGGCGATGATTGGCATAAGAGAGAAAGAGAATTGATTAGAAGGTAATTACTTAAATACCTTACAGTTATTATGATAGCGGTTTCATACATCGCTGTCAACAACTTTTTAGCGATTTTACTAAAAAGTGTCAAAGTATTTCTCCCCTAATACACAAAAAATCGCCAGTTGCTAACGTCTCTCACGTGCAACTGACGATTATTGATTAATTATTGAACAGTAACAGACTTTGCCAAGTTCCGTGGCTTATCAACATCCAGTCCCTTACCAAGACTAGTGTAGTATGCCAATAGTTGCGCTGGAACAACACTTAGAAGCGGACTAAGCAACTCATCAACATCTGGCAGAATAATATTATCATTATCCTTTGCCAAATGACGTGATACGATTGTCAGAGTATTAGCACCCCGCGCTTCAGTTTCTTCAAGGTTACTCCGCGTTAATCCAGCAGTCCGGTCTTGGGTAATGATCCCAATAACTGGTGTTCCCTTTTCAATCAGAGCAATTGTCCCGTGCTTTAATTCACCTGAGGCAAATCCTTCAGCTTGGACATACGAAATTTCCTTTAGCTTAAGAGCTGCTTCAAGTGAAACTGACCAGTCGATTCCCCGACCAATGTAGAAAGCATTCCGTGGCTTTGAAAGGTACTTATCTGAAAGGTCCTTCAAGATACTCTTACTATCAGTAATTGATTGCATTCCGTTGGCAACCAAACCTAATTGGTGCTTAACATCAAAAGCACCAGCAACCGGCTTATTCATGTATTCACCAAGAGCCTTAGCCAAAATTGCTTCAACGGCAATTTGTGCTGTGTAAGCCTTAGTTGAGGCAACAGCAATTTCTGGACCGGCATAAAGCAATTCGGTAAAGGTTGCTTCACGAGAAAGAGTTGACTTATCCACGTTGGTAATTGTAAGACTTGGCCAATTATTCTTATTAACGTTAACCAATACTTCACGACTATCAGCCGTTTCACCACTTTGACTCAAGAAGATAAAGAATGGCTTCTTAGAGAGTAATGGTTGCTCATAAGCAAATTCTGATGAAATGTGAACAGAGGTTGGGATCCCAACCAACTTTTCAAAAATCCGTGCGCCAATCAACCCGGCATGGTAACTGGTCCCAGCCCCAACAATGTACAGGTGATCGGCTTCAGACATTGACTTTAATAGTTCTTCATCAATTGTTGGCTTGCCATCTTCATCAAAGTACTTTTGAACTAACTTCCGCATTACGGCTGGTTGTTCATCAACTTCTTTTAACATGTAGAATGGGTAAGCACCCTTGTCTGCCGCATTTGGATCCATATCAACGGTGAAAGTGTCACGGTGCTTTTCGTTACCGTCAAAGTCTTCGATCTCAATTGAATCCGGCTTAACAATAACTAATTCATGATCATCCAATTCCATAAATTGGTTGGTCTGCTTCAACATTGAAGTAGCGTCTGAACCAACCATATTGTAGCCGTCACCGATCCCAACCAGTAATGGACTCTTATTTTTAGCAACATAAAGGGTATCTGGTTCTTCCTTATCCATTAATACAAATGCGTATGAAGAATCAGGACTGATTAACTTCAAAACCTTTAGTAATGCATCCTTAGTTGAAAGCTGATCTTCAACAACAAACTTATCCACTAATTGAACAATTACTTCGGTATCAGTTTGGCTCTTAAAGTCAACGTCTGCCAAGTAATCTGCCTTTAATTGAGCATAGTTTTCGATTACCCCGTTGTGAACAAGGTAGAAGCGCTCGTCACTTGAATATTGAGGGTGAGCATTAGCTTCATTTGGTTCACCATGAGTAGCCCACCGAGTATGACCAATTCCTGACATTCCATGAACATCATCAGTCAATGCCTCTTCAAGGTTGCTAATCCGACCAGCGCGCTTAACTAAATAATCATGGCCTTCGTTATCGTTAACGTAGACCCCGGCTGAATCATAGCCACGATATTCAAGGCGCTTCAAGCCATTAATTAAAATTGATAGACTATCTTGACTCCCAGTCACTCCAACAATTCCACACATATTTAATACCATCCTTTTTAAAATTGGT
The DNA here is from genome assembly GCF_932750685.1 of Limosilactobacillus urinaemulieris. Lineage (NCBI taxonomy): Bacteria > Bacillati > Bacillota > Bacilli > Lactobacillales > Lactobacillaceae > Limosilactobacillus > Limosilactobacillus urinaemulieris. The sequence continues at coordinate 158,172 of NZ_CAKOBX010000001.1, forward strand.
ATAGACACATGCAATGTGTCAAATCCATTAAATACACTTAGTATCATAATGCTTTCAGCGGGCATTGTCAAACTAGTTAATTCCGATTGGTCTAGGTAGAGTATTTGATAAGATAATCAAAAACAACCTAAGATTAGTTCAGAACTAATCTTAGGTTGTTTTCAATCATTTTTTTATTTAACTTCTAATTCCTTACGAGCAACATCAGCAATCCGTTCAACATATTGGTGAACTAATTCTGGTGTAGCTGCTTCTGCCATAATCCGAAGCAATGGCTCTGTTCCACTAGGGCGAACAAGAACTCGTCCATCACCGTTCATTTCACCTTCGACTTCTTCAATAATCGCCCGAAGCTTTTCGTTCTTCATTGCAGCAGCCTTATCAGCAACCTTAATGTTAACTAGCTCTTGCGGGTAATTTGTAACGTCGCTTGCTAACTCCTTCAGTGACTTTCCCGTTTCCTTGATTACTGAAAGAAGCTGTAAAGCAGTCAGCATCCCATCACCAGTTGTATTGTAGTCCAAGAAGATAATGTGCCCCGACTGTTCACCGCCCAGGTTATAGCCGTTCTTTAACATTTCCTCAACAACATACCGGTCACCGACCTTCGTCTTCACACTGGTCATATTATGATTCTCAAGCGCCTTGTACATCCCCAAGTTGCTCATTACGGTAGTGACAATTGTATCCTTCTTCAATAGACCTTTATCATCCATGTATTTTCCACAAATGTACATAATCTTGTCACCATTAACAATGTTTCCTTCATTATCAACGGCAATACAACGGTCACCATCGCCATCAAAAGCAATCCCAAGGTCAGCTTTATTTTCGACAACAGCTTTTTGCAGCCCTTCAGGATGGGTTGAACCACAATTAAGATTAGTGTTCAGGCCATTTGGTTGAGCGTTAATTGGAACAAAGTCAACGTTCATGTCGGCAAAAAGGTTAGAAACAAATCCTGAAGTTGCACCATTAGCGGCATCAACAACTACCTTTAACCCTGAAAGATCAGTTGAAACTGTTTGTTCAAGGAATGAAGTATATTTCAAAGCACCTTCATGGTAGTCAGCAACAGTTCCTAATCCTTCATCAGATGGTCGTGGCAATGTATCTTCCTCAGCATCTAATAGCTGCTCAATTTCATATTCCAAATCATCTGATAGTTTAAAGCCGTCTCCACCAAAATATTTAATACCGTTATACTTGATCGGATTATGGCTTGCGGTAATCATTACACCGGCATCAGCTTCTTGAGCACGAACAAGATAAGCAACCCCTGGAGTAGTAACAACCCCTAATCGTAAAACTTCAATTCCAACCGAGAGCAACCCGGCAACCAACGCATTTTCTAACATTTGACCAGAAATTCGGGTGTCGCGTGAAACAAGAACTTGCGGTTGCTTTCGTTCAGAGTGCCGAGTAAGGACGTATCCACCAGCACGACCAACCCGAAAGGCCAATTCAGGACTTAAATCTTGGTTTGCAACACCACGAACACCATCAGTACCAAAATATTTTAACTTCATTATTTTTCTCCTCTTAACTAAAATCTACTCATTTGAACTTACTTGTGCGCTACTACTCGATGAACTACTTTCACTTGAACTTACACGACTAGAACGATTACTACTTGAACTTGACTGCGCATTATCATTATCGCTTGCTGAGCTGCTAGTATTACCGCCTTCACCATGAATTGGAATCGTCACGTTAGTTGTGTTTGGTTCAATTACAACGTTAAGGGTTTGCCCATTTTTATCCACTGCTTGTAAGGTTACTAACCGATGAATATCGGAAGTTGCCTTGGTCGGCATTGCAACAAATGCAAGAACCCGATCAACCTTGTTGACTTCTTCGCGGGAGCCAGATATTTGGACATGATCAATATCAGTCCGTGGCGTTCCTACCTGATAATCATTGCTTAATGAATGAGAACTTAGCCGGACAGTAATCTTTTTAGTAATTGTCTTCCGCGGTTGAATATTAACCGTTACATACTGTGGCTTTACCGTTGCGTGAAGCTCAGAGTTCAAGCCGCTAGTTTTAACCTTCACCCGGTGTTTTCCTACCCCAACGTTAGTCAGGTCAATATAAGCCTTAAAGTTTTGCGTATTTGAAGTTGTTGTTACCAACGCTGAAGGACCATTTACGGTTACCCGAACGGTCTTAGGATAACCGCTAACAACGTAATTATTATCGGTTGTAATGTCAAGTGGCATCTTAATAACCGCAGTTTTATTAGACATCAAAGCGCTTGTCTGGTCATGCTGTCTTGTATTCTGTCTTAAAAAACCATTACTACCATTATTAACGTAAAAAAAGAGGAAGAGGGCCAGAACAAGAGAAGTAATCCGCAAGAACCACTTGTTATTAAAAAATTCCCAGTTATTCATTGCTGCCACCTCCCCGACGACCGAAGAAGGAGAATAGTTTTGTAAAGAAGTTATTATCCTTCCCGGTTGTTTGGCTGTATAGTTGGGCCCGCAAGAACTTCAAGTAATCATTTCGTGACATATTACGAATTAACTCATTATCCTTCGTAATTGAAACCTCACCAGTTTCTTCAGAAATAACGATTGTTAATGCATCGGTAACTTCACTAATTCCAACGGCAGCCCGGTGTCTGGTTCCTAATTCTTTAGGAATCAATTTACTGTCAGATAGGGGTAAATATGCCGCCGCAACTGAGATTCGATTATTTTTAATGATTACCGCGCCATCATGAAGCGGTGTATTAGGAATGAACGTGTTAATTAGCAATGCACCCGAAATATCTGCATCTAACGGAATCCCGGTTTCAATGTATTCTTCCAAGCCCGTCTTCATTTCAATACTAATCAGAGCTCCGATCCGTCGTTTTGACATATATTGGATTGCCTGATCTAATTGCTTAATCGTCTCTTCTTCAGTTTCGTTAGCCGTTTGATTGTGGGTAAAAAACGTCCCTCGTCCTAGGTGTTCCAGTCCCCGACGAATTTCTGGCTGGAAAATGATCACAATGGCGATTACACCCCAATTAATGATCTGATCCATTACCCAAGAAACCGTACTTAAACCAATGTACCAACTGACTACCTTCACCAGAATAATAATCAGAATTCCCCGGAATAATTGAACAGCCCGAGTACCACGAATTAATAATAATAATTCGTAGATTAAAAACCAAATTACTAAGATATCAATTAGATGGATCAGGTTTTGCCAAGTAAACAGCGCCGAAATAAACTGCATAACTTTTCTCACCATCCTCTAAATTACCATAACATTATATCATTTTATCCCAGAAAGAACTGTACTTCATTAAAATTCTGGTATCTACGATAAAGTCTGGTATTCTGAACTATGAAATACTTATTTACGGAAGGAACCCGATTAGATGTTTAAATTAACTAAGCAATGGCAAATTCGTTTTTTCTTCTGGATTGCAATTGCCCTCCTGAAAATTTTTATGCCAAAGCCGTTTAATTTTATGGCTTTTAACGTTTTCTTGGCTTATATTCCAGTTGAAATTGGCTTTCAACTCCCCCGTTTTAATGATCGACGGGCGTTAGCTTTCTGGGGGTGCCTCATTATTTGGCTACTGTTTTACCCAAATACCCCTTACGTCATGACTGACCTTTTTCATCTCTCCTGGCTTAGCCCCCATACTAGCATCAACGGGCTCCTAAAATCGGATCCCCATATCTGGTTAATTTTTGCCATAATGGTTCTGTGTGCAATCAGCTGTCTCTTCTTCGGCCTTTTGTCATTGGATCAAGTTAGTCACCAACTCACTGAATTAATTTGCCCCCATCATCCCAAAATCAAATTTTGGTGGATCATTTTCTTCTCATTCATCTCAAGCATTGGAATTTACATTGGTCGTTTTCTTCGTCTCCATTCCATCTATCTTTTCTTTACCCCCAGCTGGTTTTTCCGTCAGTTATTGTCTATCTGGTCCATCAATATGCTTAAATTCACTCTAATCCTTACCTGTTTGCAGATTCTTTCCTACTGGATCCTTAAAACAGTTCAAAACACAAAATACAAGGGGTAATAGTTTAGTTATACAAAAAGGGTAAGCGGATAAGAAAACCAAGAGAAGTTTTCTTATCCGCTTACCTTTTTACTTCTAATCCTAACAAACTAATCCCGACCAATAATCCGGACTTCTGTTTCTAATGAAACGCCAAATTTATCCTTAACGACTTTTTGAACGTGATGAATAACATTTAGGTAATCAGTGGCCGTTCCATTATCAATATTAACAATAAAGCCAGCATGTTTCTTTGATACTTGTGCACCACCGGAAGTATACCCCTGTAAGCCAGCATCATGAATTAGTTTTCCAGCAAAATATCCTGTTGGGCGCTTGAAGACACTTCCGCAAGACGGCAACTCCAACGGTTGTTTAGCGGCACGTCGAGCATTCAGTTCATCCATTTGAGCGGTGATCTTTTCCTTGTCACCAGGCTTTAGCTCAAACGTTGCTTCAAGAACGATCCCATGATTATCTTGAACGCTACTATGACGATAACCAAAGTCGAGTTCCTCATTGGTTAATTCCTTAATTTCGCCAGTTGGTAGCATAATGGTAGCTGATTTAACCGCAAATTTGGTTTCTCCGCCATATGCACCAGCATTCATAAAGACTGCACCACCGATGCTTCCAGGAATTCCGGCAGCAAATTCCAAACCAGTTAAACTATGATCTCGCGCAACTTGAGTGGTCTTAATATAGGTTGCCCCTGCTTGAGCCATCACGTTATTACCTTCAACTTTAATTTGGTTCATGCCAGTCACAATTACTACTAACCCCGCAATTCCGCCATCACGAACAATTAAGTTACTGGCATTGCCAATTACGGTTAATGGCATATCATTTTTCTTAACAAACTTTACCAATTGCTGAACTTGTTCAACATTTTCTGGAAAAGCCAACCAATCTGCTTCTCCTCCAGTATGAGTAAAAGTATACTTGGATAGTGGTTCCTGCTTTTTAATATTGATTTCGGGAAATTCTTGAATTAAATTAACTACCATAGTCTTGTCGTCCTTTATTTTAATCTAAGTATTATTGTACCATGTTTAATCACTAATCTTTTGGCAGAGGAAACGAATTACTGGTAAAATTGAAGTCATTAACCATCCCTGACGAAAGGAGGTCTCGCTTCATGAACTTTGTTGCAATGGACTTTGAAACAGCAAACGGTAAACGATACAGCGCCTGTTCTCTAGCACTGACAATTGTTCGGGATAACAAGATTGCTGATGAATTTTATACTTTAATTAATCCCCAAACTGATTTTTTCTGGCGGAACGTGCAGATCCACGGAATTCATGAAGAGGATGTTCAAGATGCGCCAACATTCCCCGAGGTTTGGCAACACATTAAACAGTTCTACCGACCAGAACAACTTGTAATTGCCCATAATAATAGTTTTGATAATAGTGTCCTGAAGAATACCCTTCTTCATTATGGTATTCAACCACCGACCTTCCAAACTCTTGACACCGTGAAAAGCAGTCGCCAACTAATCCCCGGGCTTGACAATTATCGGTTAAATACTGTTTGTGATGCCTTACAGATTGATTTACATCACCATCACAATGCTCTTGATGATGCTCAAGCCTGTGCCAACATTCTTTTATATGAAGCCCAACACTTTGGCGGAGAACAGCTTCGCCCATTTATCAACTTTTATAATTAAAGGAGAACTCAATTTATGGATAACGAAACAGTCAAGCTACTAGGCGGTAGTTTAACCCTAACCCAATTAAACGCCATTTTTCAAACCATTCCCGAAGAATTTGACTTTATTGATGAACATGACATTGTTCGCTGGTCTTCAGCAAATAAGCACCGGCTCTTCAAGAGAACTGATGACGATCTTGGGAAGCACGTCTTAGAGGTTCATCCTGGCCATAGCCAAGAACGGGTAAAACAAGTCTTACAGCAAATGCACGATGGCAAACGTGGTGTTTTAAGCCTGATCATTCACTATCACGATAAGCCAATTAACATTGCCTTCTATTCACTTCATGATAATAACGGTAAATATATCGGCTGTGTTGAAGTGACCCAGGATGTTTCAGGACATCAAGAAAAGGGTGCCTGGTTACATAACATTAAACAAGTCCTATTCAAACATAAATAATCAACAACGGCTCCTGACATTCGTAACTCCGAATGCCAGGAGCCGTTTATTCTTGTCGATAATCCATCTGGAGTGCCTTTCGTCCCGAGATCAATCGATGTTCACGAACAACAAAGTTCATCTTACGATACAGGTTAATTGCCGGAACATTATCCTCAAAAACATCTAAGGTGAGTTGAGACAAACTACTATAATTAGCGAACCAATATTCAGCTTCGTCCACTAATAACTGACCAATTCCATGATGCCAGTATTTTCTGGCTACAATAACTCCTAACTCACCCATCTGAGGCTCGTTGGGTAACCGCATTATTGTTACCATCCCCACGATCTCTTTTTCAAACATTGCTAGCAGCATTATACAATCGTCTGCATCGTTAATTATTTGAATATTTTCGCGTTCTTCCTTTGAAGTTACTTTTTCTAAATGCGGAATTGTGACGGCATCACTTTCCGTTACTGCGCGTCGAAGGAAGCCAAGAATAGCAGCGGCATCCTCAGGTTCAGCTAACTTAATTTCAACAGTCTCTGACATTATTACAACTCCGTAACTACCTGTTCAAAATGATGACCATGCGGTTCGAACTGAAGGAGACGGGTATTTTCGTCATCCGTTCGCTTAAAGTGAATTGCCAAAAATTCAGCAGGTAATTCATCTTCAACGAATTGGGCCCACTCCACAACACTCACTCCGTCACTATCAAAGTATTCCTCTAATCCCAAGTCTTCTGCTCCACCATTTTCAAGACGGTATGCATCCATATGGTAAAGCGGTAAGCGACCATCATGGTACTCACGGATAATGGTAAAGGTTGGGCTCTTAATCAAGTCTGGAATATCTAATCCCTTAGCTAATCCCTTAGTAAAGGTTGTCTTTCCAGCACCAAGATCACCATCCAAGACTAAAACATCCCCAGCTTTTAATCGCTGTCCTACCCTTTCGCCAAGCTCAATTGTTTTTTCTCGATCCGTTAGCTTTACTTCTTTCATCCGACTTCGCTCCTCATTTTTTCTACAGTTATTGTAGCCGATACCTAAGCTTAAAAGCAACAAAAGAGAGAAGAGCCTGGGTTGCTTCCCAGTTTCTTCCCTCAATAGTTTTTAAACTTATTATATTCTATTTATAATGCCTGAGCAGCTGTAATAATTGCCACCTTGTAAGCATCATCCTCACTGCATCCTCGTGAAAGGTCAGCAATTGGTGCATTCAACCCTTGGAGAATTGGACCTACAGCAGTAAAGCCACCAAATCGTTGAGCAATCTTGTAGCCAATATTTCCGGCTTCAAGGCTTGGGAAAATAAAGACATTTGCATGCCCAGCAACCTTAGATCCTGGAGCCTTTAACTCACCAACTGAAGGAACAACAGCAGCATCAAATTGCATTTCACCATCAGCGGGAAGCTCTGGTTCCATTTCGTGAACCTTTTCTGTAGCTTCGGCAACCTTGGTAACCATCTCTCCTTTAGCAGAGCCCTTAGTAGAGAAGCTAAGAAGAGCAACCTTAGGATCAATTCCAAAAAGCTTAGCAGTTTCGGCACTTTGAACCGCAACTTCGGCCATGGTATCTGCATCCAACTCAATATTGATCGCACAATCAGCAAAAATATACCGCTGATCGTCTTTTTGCATCAAGAAGGCACCACTAATCCGGTGAGCATTTGGCTTTGTCTTAATGATTTGTAATGCTGGACGAACAGTCGAACCAGTTGAGTGAACTGCTCCAGAAACCATTCCATCTGCCTTTCCCATGTAAACTAGCATGGTCCCAAAGTAACTAACATCCTCCAGCATCTTCTCAACTTGTTCAGGAGTATTCTTTCCTTTTCGACGTTCTAGAAGCGCATCAAACATAGCCTTCTTGTCTGCTTCTGGATAAGTTGCTGGATCGATAATTTGTAAACCAGTAATATCAAAGTTATTTTCATTAGCCGTTGCTTCAATTTCACTCTTTGTCCCAAGCAAAATTGGTTCTACCAAGCCATCATTCTTTAGGCGAACAGCAGCACCTAAAATTCGTTTGTCAGCACCTTCAGGGAAGACAATGGTTTTGTCTTGTCCCTTTACCTTTGCAGCAATTTCATCAAATAAATCCATCTACAAGAACCTCCTTATTGGTTATCAAGCCTTACCGTCAACTATCGGTTGATCCGGTAATTGCCAATCAATTGGCTCCTCTCCCATTGCGCGAAGTGCTTCATTTGTCTTTGAAAATGGTTTTGAACCGAAAAATCCACGGTTAGCTGAAAGCGGACTTGGGTGCGCTGACTCCAAGATAATATTCGTCTTGAGGTTAATCAGCTTTTTCTTATCCCGCGCCGCTCTTCCCCACAGAATAAAGACAACTGGTTGAGGGCGTTCAGACAATGCATGAATTGCAGCGTCCGTCAATTGTTCCCAACCATGCCCCTTGTGAGAAAAGGCTTGGCCTGCACGAACTGTTAAGACCGAATTCAAAAGCAAAACACCTTGATCAGCCCATTTTTTTAGGTAACCATGTTGAACCGGATGACAACCGACATCACTCTGCAGTTCCTTATAAATATTTTGCAATGATGGCGGAACAGGGATTCCAGGTAAAACCGAAAAGCTGCATCCATGAGCCTGATGAGGGCCATGGTACGGATCTTGACCTAAAATGACAACTTTGACTTTACTAAAGGGAGTCCATTCAAAAGCCTCAAAAATATGATGCATCTCCGGATAGATTGTCCGGTGGCTGTACTCTTCTTTTAAGAAATTATGTAGCTGCGCATAATATGCACTTTCAAATTGGGGTTTTAAAACGTCCCACCAATCATTATGAATAAGTTGTTTCACGATTCTAGCACCTCAACTAATATTTTAGCATAAGTGACGATGAGCGGAAATGAAATTTGAAACCGCTTTGTAAAGTTATCATTTTTATAAGCAAACTGGTACAATAATGGTAATTAATCTGTCTTTAAGGAGCGGTGATTGGATGCGGCAACTTTATCTACGCGATCATGATACAGACCTCCACGGAACTACCGTTATTCGTAACTATCAAGGACGATCACTATATCTCTTGGTAGGTAAATGGGGGGCTCTTCATGACGTTTTATCTTTATATTCGATTTCTGGTGACTTACTTGCCGAAGTTAAGCAACTCAGTTTTGGAATAATTCCAAAGTTTGCCTTATTTAAGGATCGCCAAAAAGTGGGAACAGTTAGTAAGTCTCTTGGTTTCGTTCGTGAAGTTATTTATATTAAGGGACTTAGCTGGGTTGTCGTTGGCTCACCATTCTCGGGAAAATACCGCGTTTTTAAAAAGAACCACCTTGTCTTTTCGATCCAACCCGTTGCTTTTACTGGCGATTATTACCACGAATTAAAGGTGAAAAATGAAGAAGACGAACCACTCGCCATTCTCGTTGCAAGTGTTCTCCAACATTGGGCTCGTCGCAAGCAATCATCTCCTCTCCGCGTCCACTGGGGAAGTGTTGCTACAGGCAATGATGCTTGTCTTGGCTACCAAATTGAACCGTCACAATTAAAAAACAAAAATAACGATTAAAAATGCTTAAACAAATAAGCGACTGACAAAATTGTCAGTCGCTTATTTTGTATATGATTGCATCGGCAACATAGTCAAATGTGCTTGCCATGACCGCAACCTCCGCCTAGGGTTCTAGGCAACATAGTCAAGAACTGCTCGCCAGGAACTTGCTAGAGCCAGCAACCTCCTTCCTAGGCGCGAGGCGCCTTCGTCAGGAGAAATTGCTGGCTTTCCGCAAGTTCTTTGCTGGCTCGCACTCTACCTCTAATAATGCTTCATTACCCGTTCCATCTCACGGTTAGCTTCACGACGCTTAATGGATTCACGTTTATCATATTCGTGTTTTCCCTTAGCGAGGCCAAGAAGAACCTTTGCATAGCCATGCTTAATGTACATTTTTAATGGAATAAGAGTAACACCCTTATCCTGGAGAGCACCAGTCAATTTTTGAATCTCTTTTTTGTGGAGCAGCAGTTTGCGATTACGAAGCGGATCCTGATTGAAGAAAGTTCCATTATCGTATTCACTAATATGAACATTCATTAGCCATGCTTCACCATTACGAATTTGCGCAAAGCCATCTTTTAAATTAACCCGGTGTGCTCGTACAGACTTAATCTCCGTTCCCGTTAAAACTAGTCCTGCTTCATAGGTGTCAGTCACAAAATAATCATGACGGGCCTTTTTATTTTGAGCGATTAAATTATCGTTGTTTTCATGCTTTTTGGCCATGGAATCCCCCCATCAGGTCAAAATATTAATGTCGGCGTCGACGCTGTCCTTCAAAATCACGAGAATTATTATGGTGACGGGCTTGTCCACGATTTATTTGCCGGTTATTCCGATTACCATTCTCACGACCATCGTGTTTCCACTTTCCCTGTGTATTTCGGAAGTGGCCGTCATTTCGCTTGTGACTACCATTACTGTGACCGTGCCGATTATTTCCCCGACGACCGCCACGACGATCATCATTATGTGGAACCCGAATCTTAGTTGTTGGCGCTTCTTCAGGGTTAACTAATTGGAAATCGACTTCACGTAGATCCTTGTCAACCCGAACTAATTTAACCTTGATCGGCTGACCAATTTGGAAGATCCGGTGGTGACTACGACCGATTAAAGCCAGATGCTTTTCTGAATATTCATAGTAGTCATCATTCATGACACTGATATGGACGAGTCCCTCAACGGTATTCTCTAATTCAACAAATAATCCGAACTTCATCACTGAACTAACGACTGCATCAAAAGTCTCTCCAACATGGTCCTCCATGTATTCAGCCTTCTTCATGCTATCAACATCACGTTCAGTATCAATTCCCCGCCGTTCTGTAAATGACGTATGCTCAGCAATTTCTGGCAAACGATCACGCCAGGCAGCCTTGGCATCTTCTCCCTTACCATGCTTCTCATACCACTTGATTAAACGGTGAACCGTATCATCAGGGTACCGCCGAATTGGTGAAGTAAAGTGTGTGTAATACTTTGCACCCAAGCCAAAGTGACCGACCTCTTCATCATCATACTTTGCCTGTTGCATACTCCGCAACATCATTACTTGAACCATTTGTTCTTCCGGCTTTCCAGCAACCTGTTTCAAAACGTTTTGGAGCATTTTCGGCTTAACATTATTAATATCACCATGGGCATTAATCCCGAAAACACTTAGGAATTCAAAGAAAGACTTTATTTTTTCATTATCAGGTTGTTCATGGATCCGATAAAGGAACGGAACGTGCTCCTTGTAATAATGTTCAGCAACGGTCTCGTTAGCAGCAAGCATAAATGATTCGATCATCCGCTCCGCTAATCCCCGTTCCCGAAGTTGAATATCGGTTGGATGGCCCTGATCATCGACAATGATCTTTGCTTCTGGTGCCTCAAAGTCAATTGCTCCCCGACGTTTTCGTGCATTTAATAAGATCTTATGGATGTCGCGCATGGTTTCAAACATTGGAACTAAATCCTTGTATTCAGCCATTGTCTTAGCATCATGGGATTCTAGGATCCGATTAACTGCCTTATAGGTCATTCGCGCGTGGGAACGCATTACACTTGGGAAAATCCGGTGTTTAACAATCCGTCCCTGCTCATCAATCTCCATTTCACAACTCATTGAAAGCCGTTCTTCACCTGGATTGAGTGAACAAATACCATTAGAAAGCCGTTTAGGAAGCATTGGTACTACCCGGTCAGTTAAGTAAACTGAAGTTCCGCGCTTAAACGCTTCCTTATCAAGGGCAGATCCCGGCTTAACATAGTGACTAACATCAGCAATATGAACTCCAAGATGATAGTGACCGTTATCCATCTTCCACGCAACAACCGCATCGTCCAGATCCTTGGACTCAATTGCGTCAATTGTTACTAATGGCTGATCAGTAATATCTTCCCGTCCCTTCTTTTCTTCAGGAAGAACTTTCAACGGAATTTTATTAGCTTCATCCATTACCTCTTGAGGAAATTCGTGGGGGACATCATGAGCATAGATCACTGAAAGAATATCAATTCCCGGCTCGTCCTTATTACCAATCACTTCGTTAACTGCACCAGTCATTACTTGCGGCGCCTCATCATCCGGATAGGTCGCAACGGTAGCAGTAACTACTTGACCATCCATTGGTTTTAGGCCCTGATCATTAACGAAGAAGCGGTAATTGGAAAGCTTTTTATCCTTTAGAAGAATTTCACCAATATAATCACCAACAGTTTCCTGCTTAAACTCGCCAACGATTTGATCGTAGTTATGTTCAACAATTTTAACTACTTGCCCTTCAGGACCCTGGTCACTTCCTGGCTTAGCGGGACGAAGGATCTTTACCTCAACCTGATCACCATTTAAAGCATGCATTGTGTGATCGGGATTAATATACATATCCGGCAAGTCAGGATCATAGTCAACAAAGCCAAACCCCTTATCATTAGCGTGGAACGTCCCGATAATTGCTTGGGGCTTAATCACTGCCTTAAATTCTCCACGCTCAGTCACTGTCACTTTCTTTTCACGTTCAAGCTCAGCTAATGCTTGGACAATTGGCGTAAATGAATCAGCGTCAGCCATCTTTAATGCCCGACCTAATTTTTCAGCCGAAAAACTAACATTAGCATTTTCCTTTAAATAATCTAATATCTGATCTTTTAATTTCGTTTTTGTTGTCATATTACACCTCAAATGTTTTTTGTAGGAAGTCAGTAACGTCAGCGAATAACTGTCGATGGGCATTGTTAACGGTAAGAACGTGACCAGCTTGCGGATAATAATGATAGTCAACCGGAGTTCCTTGGGCTAATAGCTTTTCTGCTAATTCTTTTCCGGAATGAGGATTAATCATTTCATCCCGACCACCTTGACCAACAAAAAATGGCTGGTGAATTTGCTCCAGGTGCTGATCTATTTCCCATGTCATTTCGCTAATAGCGGTTAATTGTTTTGGTAACAATTGATTAATTTTTACAATTCGTTCGTTAATTTCCCGGGAATTCAATCCTGCTTTCTTATAATAAGCAGTTGCTAATTGCGGGAAAAATTGCGGAACATTTGATTGTCCCCAAGTAGTAACGGGAGAGGCAAAAACACCCCCGCCTGCTAAGGTTGAATCATTCTCGAGTGCCTTGGTAGCTAGTAATCCTCCTAATGACAAACCGAGGATCACGATCTTCTCCATGCCCATATCCTTTAATCGTCGAATTACAAATTGCGTATCGGTCCACCAGTCTTTTGGACCGCTTTTTTCTAAGACAGTCAGTGGATCGCTCCCATGCCCAGTGAATACCGGAGCATAAATCGTATAATTCTGCCGCTCCAGGTGCCGTGCAAGCATTCGCATATCAGCACTACTACTCGTATATGAATGTAATAGAATAACCCCAAAACGACCGTGAGGAAATAAAAAGGGCTTCCCCGAACTAACTTCCATTATTTCTTACTCCTTAAAATAAAAAAGCCTCCTGAATACATGATACAGGAGGCAGCGCCGCTTTAGTGTGATGAAACGAAAACCAAGGCCAAAGCTAAGATAAAGAAGATCGCCCCACAAATCGTAGTAACAACCTGCATTACGGCTTCAAATCCACGAGCCTTACGCCGTGAGAATAAATCTCCAGCTCCACCTGTTAAAGCAGACATTGCATCATTATCGTTCTTTGCTGGTTGCATCATTACACATGCAATCAGAACTACACAATCTATTAAAAATAAAGTCATTAATGTGTTATACAAGGATTTTTCCTCCTAATAATTGCCCACTATATCTAGTACAGAATAACATACTCTTCATCTAATTTCTACATTTTTGGCGTGTGAGATGACCGTTCCAAAATTTCTTGGAGTTTATTTTTATCGGAAATATTCGCCTGGATAAGCAGGGTATCACCAGCTAGGAGAATTGTTTTCCCGTTTGGAATAATTTTATCTTCTCCACGATAAATAAGAGAAACAATGCAATCAGCTGGCCATGAATAATCCGCAATTTGACAACCATCAAGTTCAGAGCCCGGATAAATTGTTACCGAAAGTGTCTCTTGGTGAAGTGGCTTTTTCTCAGCGCGCAGCCCGATAAAGTTCTCAAACATTGCGGTATAAACAGGCCTCCCATGTAAAGCATCAACCACAAGATAGGCAATGATCGAAACCATTGCTAATGGCATCAAGTGGGCTAACGAACCCACCATTTCGGTAATGAGCAGGATCGCGGTAAATGGTGCCTTACTGATACAAGCGAAGTACCCTGCCATTGCGTAAATAATGAAATTTGGTAGGTACCGTGCAGGTAAGATGCCTACCTTAACCATTAACGTACAATAAACTGCCCCCAAGACTGCTCCTAAAGTCAAGATTGGCAGAAAGATTCCCCCAGGTAATTGACTTCCATAACTAATCATTGAAAAGACAAACCGAAGAACAAACAAGCCAATAAAAAGAGTTAGGGAGAATGGTAATAACCTTAACTCAGCAATTAACTGGTTTCCGCCACCAAGAGTATAAGGAAGGTACCAAGCAACCGGGATAACTAAAAGGAATGGGATGACAGGATATACTGAAGGTTTAAGCCATGTTAGCTTTCCCGACCAATGATCAAGTCGCAAGATAACGATTTGATAAAGGCGGCCAAGGAACCCAAGAGCAATTCCCAAGATAATTAAATGCCAATACAAGCTAACCGGCAATTCATATTGATATGGAACATTTAATACTGGTTTGAGACCAAAAATGGTCATGGAAACCATATTTGAACAAAGAGAACTAATAAAAGTTGCCAGCCAAATTAATGGCGAAAAGTTATGATAAACTTCCTCCAAAATAAAAATAGTGCTTGCAATTGGCGCATTAAACGCTGCCGCCAATCCAGCAGCGGCACCACTAGCAATACCAACACGGCGGTTAAGCGAATTAACGTGAGCCGTTTCGGCAACCCCCTGGCCAATTGTTGCTCCCAACTGGATTGATGGTCCTTCGCGGCCGAGAAACAAGCCAGAACCGATAGCAAAAATTCCACCGAGATACTTTCGCCATAAAACTGGCCACCATTTTTCATCAAATTGGCACTTTAACTGCCCCTCAACCTGAGGAATCCCGGATCCCTTAATATTCGGGTATCGCTGTGCGAGCTGTCCCAAAATTAATGCCAGAATTACCGAACCAGCTGCCCAATAAATTAGTCCCGTTGGGTGATGATGAAAATAAGCAAAACTCGTACTAACAAACTCCAAAAGGTGTTGAATGATTAACCGAAACGTACTAACCACTAACCCTGTCAACAATCCAATAATAATGGCACGAATCATTTGCTTAACTTGGCTATCCTGGTTAACAATTGCTTGCTTATTCATTATTTCTCCTAACTTTTCCCTAAGATTCACCCAAGTATTGTACTACATCTCCAAAGAAAAAGCAGGTGGTGGATAGTGATTAATCCAGAACCTGCTAGTTAAGGTCTTATTCAGCTGTTGTTTTCTTTAAGCCATGACGAACCAGATAAACAATTGTTGCAACGATGAGGACAATTGCCCCAACAATAACCGAAATCCGGGTATCAGGATTAATGAACATAAAGATCACAATTACAATTAGCATAATAAACGCGAAGTAATTTGAGAATGGATAGAGGGGTAACTTAAACGGATGATCTACCATCAAGTCCGCATTATTCTTCCGGAAACGTAATTCGGCAAGAAGAATCACAAACCATGGAATCATTCCTGGCAGAACTGAAGAACTAAAGACAACGACAAACATATCGGAAGTTGAGTGATTATAAATTGAGGAAATCATATCAATGATAAAACCGATTAAAATCCCCCCAGAAATTCCAAGAATTGCTGCATCAGGGACAATTCGCTTAGAAAGACGACCAAAAATCTTTGGCGCATCCCCTTCGTGAGAAAGCTTAAACAGCATCCGACTTGAACTGTAAATTCCGGAGTTAGCACCAGAAAGGGCTGCCGTTAGCACAACAAAGTTAATAATTGATGCCGCAGCAGTAATCCCCACCTTGGCAAAGGTTGATACGAATGGTGAGCCAACACTGCTCAGCTTATCCCATGGGTAAATCGTTACGATAACAAAGATTGCTCCAACATAGAAAATCAGGATCCGGAAAAGAACCGACTTAACAGACTTAATAATTGCTTCTTGCGGGTCGGCAACTTCACCAGCAGAAATTCCTAGCAATTCAATTCCCTCATATGACCCAACGATAATTGACATTGAGAAGAAGAAACCACTAATTCCGCCCGTAAAGAAACCGCCATGTGCCCAAAGGTTACTAAAACCTGTTGGGTGCCCACCGTTACCAAAGCCGAAAAGAATCACCATGAAGCCCAGAAAAATCATGAAAATAATTGTGACAACCTTGATCATCGCAAACCAAAATTCTAGCGAGCCATATGCCTTAGCACTAGCAAGGTTTGCTAATACCAAGAAGATAATGATCACGATTCCGGCAATCCAAGTATGCATATGTGGCCACCAAAATTTCAGATATTCGGTTGCCGCCACAACTTCCGACATTCCAACAACAATATATTCAAAAACATTAGCCCATTTAGCAAGATATCCTGCAAGCGGGTGAACATATTCAGTAGCGTAGTCCGCAAACGACCCCGTTCCTGGATTAATATAGATCATTTCTCCAAGAGCCCGCATAACAATGTAGAGAATTAAGCCAACAAATGCATAAGCCAAAAGGACTGATGGTCCGGTCCACTTAATTGTTGACGTTGACCCCATAAATAAACCAACACCAATTGCCCCACCTAAGGAAATCATTTCCATTTGGCCGGCGGTCATTGTTCGCCGTAACTTTGGCGCAGAATTTTTCATTAGTATCAAATCCCTTTCTCAAATTATAACTTTTCAAATTATATTATATGAATCCCTAATTGCCAAGAACTTTTCTAATCATTCTCTCATTATTAATTAGTTAAGCAAAAAATAGTTAACTTAATTAAGAAAGCAACGCCGATAAAATAACTAAAAAAGCTAGTTGAACAAAAAATAGACCTTCCACAGTCAACTAAAATTGACTATGAAAGGTCTGTTATTTTTTAACGTTAAACTAATTAACGGTTTTCGATGTCTTGACGAGCTTGTTCGCTCAAGTTGTAGAAGGAATGGATACCCTTGTATTGAGCAACGTCACCAAGTTGATCTTCAATCCGCATTAATTGGTTGTACTTAGCAAGACGATCAGTCCGGCTCATAGAACCAGTCTTGATTTGTCCAGCGTTAGTAGCAACAACTAAGTCCGCAATGGTTGTATCTTCGGTTTCACCAGAACGGTGTGAAACAATAGCAGTGTAACCAGCTTCCTTAGCCATTTCGATAGCTTCAACAGTTTCAGTCAAAGTACCGATTTGGTTAAGCTTGATTAAGATTGAGTTAGCAGCACCCATCTTAATACCCTTCTTAAGGTAATCAGTATTAGTTACGAAGAAGTCGTCACCAACAAGTTGAACCTTCTTACCAAGCTTGTTGGTAAGGGTTACCCAGTCGTCCCAGTTGTTTTCATCAATTGGGTCTTCAACAGACACAACTGGGTACTTTTCAATAATTCCTGAAAGGTAGTCGATAAATTCATCAGTAGTGAATTCTTCACCAGTTGACCAACGAAGCTTGTACTTCTTGTCTTCGTCGTTCCACAATTCTGAAGCAGCAACGTCAAAGGCAATTGCAATATCCTTACCTGGCTTGTAGCCGGCATCCTTGATAGCTTTGATCAAGTATTCGAATGGTTCTTCGTTGTTAGCAAAGTCAGGAGCAAATCCACCTTCGTCACCAACAGAAGTTACCTTACCAGCAGCTTCCAATTCCTTCTTCAAAGCGTGGAAAGTTTCTGAACCCCAACGAATTGCTTCACGAACAGTTGGTGCACCAACTGGCATGATCATGAATTCTTGGAAGTCAACCTTGTTATCAGAGTGGGCACCACCGTTGATAACGTTCATCATTGGTGTTGGCAATACGTGAGCATTGAAACCACCAAGGTAGTTGTAAAGAGGAACTTGTAATTCGTCAGCAGCGGCACGAGCAGCAGCAAGTGAAACGGCTAAAATAGCGTTAGCACCTAACTTACCCTTGTTTGGAGTACCGTCTAACTTGATCATTGCCTTGTCAATTGCAATTTGGTCGGTAACTTCCATACCAACAATTTCCTTAGCAATAACGTCGTTAACATTAGCAACGGCCTTTAATACTCCCTTACCGCCAAAACGGTTCTTATCACCGTCACGTAATTCAACGGCTTCGTGTTCACCAGTTGAGGCACCTGAAGGTACGATTCCACGGCCAACACCACCAGCTTCAGTATATACTTCAGCTTCAACTGTAGGGTTACCACGTGAATCAAGAACTTCACGTGCATAAATATCTGTAATAAGTGACATTTGATGAATCTCTCCTCTGTCTTAAATTCGATAGCAATCGCGCTATTTCATTAATATTGTATTATTTTGTGCAACCAAAAACAAGCTTTTAGTGGTTAACTAATTTTAAAAATGTTTCAGGATCCAAGCTCGCACCACCAACGAGGACCCCATCAATATCCTGACTTGACATTAAAGCATTGATATTACTAGTTGTTACGCTTCCTCCGTAAAGGATCCGAACGTCATTAGCAACGTCATTCCCGTACATATAAGCTACCGTCTGTCGAATTAGGTAGCACCCCTCTTCAGCCTCATCAGGATCAGCACTTTGACCAGTTCCAATTGCCCAACTTGGCTCATAAGCAATTGTAACGTGCCTAATCTCATCGCTTGAAAGCCCCTTAGCATCGTAAAGAATTTGGTTTACAACCCAATGAACCTTTTTCCCTGCTGTTCGTCGCCCCATTGTGTCGTCACAACAAACGATGGGACAAAGGTGGTCTGCTAATGCTGCTTTAATTTTTTTATTTACGATTTCATCAGTCTCATGAAAATACTTCCGGCGCTCCGAATGTCCAAGAATGACATGATGAATTCCTGCTTGATAAAGAGCGTATGGACTGGTCTCACCCGTATATGCACCCTCATTTTTATAATAGCAGTTCTCAGCAGCAATTTTCAGCGGAGAGCCTGCAGCAGCTTCTTTCATTGAAACTAATGATAATGTCGGTCCCGCTAGTGCAGTTTCCAACTGTTCCGCCGGCGGTAGTTGATCCCTTATCTTCTTAACAAAATCGACTGATTCAGCCACCGTTTTATGCATTTTCCAATTGCCAGCGATAATTGGTACCCTCATCAAAATCACTCCTTTAAACCGCAAAAAAAGCAGAATAGTCCAATTTCAACCATTCCGCTTTATTATATATTACTTTTCAGAAATTGCAGCAATTCCTGGCAAAGTCTTACCTTCAAGGTAGGTTAATGAAGCTCCACCACCAGTAGAAATGTGGGTGAGTTGGTCAGCAACACCTAATTGCTTAACAGCAGCGGTAGAGTCACCACCACCAACAATCGTAGTTGCATCATTCAAAGTACCAAGGAACTTACCTACTTCAAGGGTTCCCTTAGCAAAGTTAGGCTTTTCAAAGACACCCATTGGTCCATTCCAAACAACTGTCTTAGCATCCTTCAAAACATTCTTGAATTCTTCAACAGACTTTGGACCAATATCAAGAGCCATCCAGCCATCGTCAATGTCGCCTTCAACAACCTTAGTGTTAGCATCATTATCAAACTTGTCAGCTACAACGTTGTCAATTGGAAGGACGATCTTATCGCCAGCCTTATCAAGGATCTTCTTAGCAACATCAATCTTGTCTTTTTCAACAAGTGAGTCACCAGTCTTAATACCCTTAGCAGCGTAGAATGTGTAAGCCATTCCACCACCAATGATAATCTTGTCAGCCTTGTCAAGAAGGTTATCAATAACGCCAATCTTGTCGGATACCTTAGCACCACCAAGAATAGCAACGAATGGCCGTTGTGGATTATCAACTGCATCACCCAAGAACTTGATTTCCTTTTCCATCAAGAAACCGGCAGCAGCCTTACCTGGCATGTTAGTAGCAATTCCAACATTAGAAGCGTGCTTCCGGTGAGCAGTACCGAATGCATCGTTAACGTAAACATCACCCAATGAAGCCCAGTACTTACCTAATTCAGGATCATTACCGGATTCACGCTTTACGTATTCGCCATCCTTAACATCTTCATAACGAGTGTTTTGAACAAGCAATACTTCGCCATCCTTAAGTTCGTTAATAGCATCTTCTAGTTCCTTACCTTCAGTAACTGGAACAAACTTAACAGGCTTGTCGAGTAATTCAGAAAGACGTTCAGCAACAGCCTTCAAAGACTTAGCAGGCTTATCTTCTTCCTTCTTAATTCGACCAAGGTGTGAGAACAGAATAGCCTTACCACCATGTTCGATAACATACTTAATAGTTGGTAAAGCGGCAACAATCCGGTTGTCATCTTCAACCTTAGTACCGTCGTCACTAATCGGGACATTAAAGTCAACCCGCATTAAAACTTTTTTACCACTTAAAGGTAAATCTTCAACAGTTAATTTTGCCATAAATTATGTTTCCTCCTTCTTTGTTAAGAAAAAGGGTGGTTGGAGTCTCCTCCTCCCACCTTTTTATGCCGCTAATATTTCAGCATTCCGGATTAAAGGTTTGCAAAGTGAAGCAAAGTCCGGATCATGTTGCAAGTGAAACCATTTTCGTTGTCGTACCATGCAACAGTCTTAACTAATTGAGTACCATCTTCGCCTTCCATGATTTCGGTTTGTGATGGGTCAAATACAGAACCAAAAGTAGAACCAATAATATCAGTTGAAACGATTGGGTCATCAGTGTAACCGAATGCTGGGTTATCCTTGGCAGCTTCCTTCATAGCGTTGTTAACATCATCAACAGAAACCTTCTTGTTCATGATAGTAACAAGTTCAGTTAATGAACCATCAGGAACAGCAACACGTTGTGCGTGACCTGAAAGCTTACCGTTCAATTCAGGAATAACAAGACCGATAGCCTTAGCAGCACCACTTGAGTGAGGAATAGTGTTAACAGCAGCAGCACGGTTGTTACGGAACTTCTTACCACGTGGTTGGTCAAGAACAGCTTGGCTACCAGTGTAAGCGTGAACAGTAGTCATAGTACCAACCTTGATACCGAAGTTCTTGTTCAACCAGTAAGCCATTGGTGCAAGACAACTAGTTGTGCATGAACCAGCTGAAACAATCTTGTCATCAGCCTTTAAAGTATCCAAGTTAACACCAGGAACAACAGTTGGAATGTTACCAGCAGGTGCAGAAATAAGAACACGCTTTGCGCCGGCATCCAAGTGAGCTTGTGACTTTTCTGCAGAAGTGTAGAAACCAGTACATTCAAGAACAAAGTCAACACCGTCGTTCTTTACCCAAGGAATGTTACGTGCGTCACGTTCTGCGTATACAGGGTATTCCTTACCATCAACAACGATACCCTTGTCAGTTGATGAAACTTCGCCATCAAAACGACCTTGGGTTGAGTCGTACTTAAGTAAGTAAGCCAACATTTCTGGTGAAGTCAAGTCGTTGATAGCAACAACTTCAATATCATCAGTGTTGAGTTCGTGAATACGACGGAATGCCAAACGACCAATACGGCCGAAACCATTAATACCAATCTTTACAGTCATACTGCAATTTCCTCCTTTAGGAAAAACATAATTAGTGTCTTTGCTAATTCAATCACATTCATACGATACCAATCACATCTAAGTAATATTAGGCATCTATGCCAGATCATGATTTAGCAATTACAACCTTACGGTATTAATAATACTCACATTTCACTAACTTGTCTATCCAATTAGCCTGAAAAGTTTTATTTTTCTTGTGAAAACGTTATCATTATTAAAATAGAAATTTATTGTTGCAATTATGCTTAAAGTAAGATAATATAATATTTGTTGACGCGCCCTTAGTGTAATGGATCGCACGTGAGATTCCGGTTCTCGAGATCCGAGTTCGACTCTCGGGGGGCGCATTTTTTATAAGGAGACTAACAAAATTTGTTAGTCTCCTTTTTTAGTAATATTTAATATAGAGGGAAACTGGGAATTAACCCATTTAAGAGCCTGATGGGCTAACCTAGAACGACGAGTGATGATAAACTCGTCAGAGTCGTTCGTAGCCGAATAGGCTTGCACCGCTGCGTTAGACTCGAAGGCTCGGTTTACGAAACGAAGTGAGCCTATTTGGATTCCCGCAATTAGACTCAGTAGTTTCGAAAATTACTGGTAATAGTAAGAAGCCGAGAAAAAACGTCTTGTTTTTTCTCGGCTTCTTACTATATGTTTAATGATTTCATCAACATTTATCGTCCTATACCAGTCAGTCTTTCCTCTAAGAAAGTTAACTTCCGGTTGATCCCTATTATTAAATAAAGTAAATAAAAAAGTTGACTAAAATAGATTCAGTCAACCATTACAATATTAAATTACTTTTCTTCAGCTGGCTTTTCCTTAGCCCACTTACGAATAGCTTCAATCTTCTTTTCCTTTAATGCTCGCTTGTACTTAGGAGCAATTGGCCGACGACCTTGAACGCCGTATGGGTGTGCTTTACGCATAGCAAATGCCTCCTTATATATTAAACGTAAATTAATTAACGTTCCAATTATACCGGGCATGGATTTAAAAAGCAACCCTTCATAAAATGCTATCTCTTGTCAGGATTATCATAGCAACATTTCCTAGAGTAAAAAAATTTCAAAAAATTAAACTAGACCAATTTTAAAATATCTTTAGAAAAATTAATAGATAAAAGGACTTGCAAAGTATACCAATAGGAGGTACTATATAGTCGTAAACAAAGAAGGGCCAATTAAAATGCCCAATATATGAAAACGAGGTAATTTATTATGACTAAAGATACATTCAAAGCATTCGTTAAATTTAACAATACCGACTGGACAACCCTTGATAAGGAATCAGCTGCAACTGAACTTAGTTTGATTGCTAAGGATCTTCACTAAATTAATACCAACTATGCGGCTCATTATTTCCTCTCCCCCTATCATTAATGATGCTTAGCCGTATAAACACCACGAATTGACCATAATAAAATAATGAGACCGTTAAACTCCCGGTCTCATTTTTATTTTTCGTGACAAATTATTTGACCTTTTTTGACCAAACGAGTATAGTATTCACATAAGTTAGCAATTGATGCTAACAAGTGCTAAAAATAAGGGAGGCTAATCGACTATGAATTTAGTTCCTACTGTCATTGAGCAATCATCTCGTGGTGAACGTGCTTATGACATTTATTCACGGCTTCTAAAGGATCGGATCATTATGTTGTCTGGTCCAATTGAAGACGATATGGCTAATTCAATCGTTGCGCAACTTCTTTTCCTAGATGCGCAAGATTCAACAAAAGACATTTACCTTTACATTAATTCTCCAGGTGGTGTGGTTACATCTGGAATGGCAATTTACGATACCATGAACTTCATCAAGTCTGATGTTCAAACTATTGTTATCGGGATGGCTGCTTCCATGGCCAGTGTCCTAGTATCCTCAGGTGCTAAGGGTAAGCGTTTTGGTTTGCCACACTCACAAGTTTTGATTCACCAACCATCTGGTGGTGCTCAAGGTCAACAAACCGAAATTGAAATTGCTGCTACTGAAATTTTGAAGACACGAAAGATGATTAACGAAATTCTGGCCAAGAATTCAGGACAGCCAATCGAAAAGATTAACCGTGATACCGAACGTGATCACTACTTAACTGCTCAAGAGGCTGTTGATTATGGTTTGCTTGACGGAATTATGGAAAATAATTCAAAGTTGAAGTAACTAATGATCAGAAAATAAGCTGAAGGAAAATTTCCTTCAGCTTATTTTCGTTTAAACTTACTTATTTGGCTAGTGCTCGGTTTCGCAGCTCATCCGCATATGCATTCAACTTTCGCAAGCGATGATTAACACCAGACTTCGAAATTGGGCCACCGGGAACTAGTTCGCCTAATTCTTTTAAACTGACTTCCTGGTGAGCAAGTCGCGTTTCAGCAATCTCGCGTAGCTTATCTGGCAAGCTTTCTAAGCCGACGCTTGCTTCAATGAGCTTAATATTTTCAATTTGCTTAGTTGAAGCATTAGCGATCTTGTTCATATTTGCATTCTCACAGTTAACGAGACGGTTAACCGAATTACGCATGTCGCGAACTATTCGAATATTTTCAAATTGTAACATCGAATTAGTCGCACCAATTAGCGACATAAAATTAGCAATTTTCTCTGCTTCCTTAAGGTAAACAATATACCCACTTCGTCGAGCAGTTGTTTGAGCATTTAAGCCAAACTTATTCATCATTCGGGCAATCATTTCATTATGTTCTTCATAGAGAGAATAGATTTCCAGATGATAACGGGAAGTTTCAGGGTTATTGACAGAACCACCAGCTAAAAATGCACCACGTAAATATGAACGAACCATCCACTCATCCTTTAACAATTCGACAGGAACCTGTTCTTTGATCTGCATCCCTTGTAAGATCTGTAAATCATCCAAAACACGTTCTGCAGAATAACGCAAACGAACAATGTACTGGTTATTTTTCTTTAGTTTCATCTTCCGCCGGACAACAATCTCGCTTTCGACGTGATAAAAGTCTTTTAATAATGAATAAATTCGCCGAGCAATGGCGGGATTTTCAGTCTGAATATTCAATACTAGGTGATGATTACTGATCCCGATTGATCCATTCATCCTGATTAAGGCCATTAGCTCTGCTTTAGCATTATCACGGTGGACCTTAATTGCTGTTAGCTCTTTTTTTACTTCGCTAGCATAGGACAATGCCAGTCACCTCCTAATCATGAACTTCATGGAGGCGATTCATTAACTCATTAACAACCTTATCTCGGTCATGAAATGCTCCATTATCCTTTAACTGTAAAAAGTTGGAACTAATAACTCGACACCCCTGCTCCCGGAGTCCCTGAAAATCATGTCCTACAGGCTGGGAAATTTCATTCCATTCCTTAAAGTCAATATAATTATCAGGAACTGGCTGAATATTAACTAATACAGTATCAATAAAGTTTTCACCAAGATGACGGTTAAGCACCCGAACATGATCGGCGTCAGTAAAGTGATCGGTTTCTCCTTTTTGTGTCATAATGTTGCAAATATAGACTACTTCTGCCTTGCTTTTGCATACAGCTTCGGCAACATCGTGAATCATCAAATTTGGCAGAATACTTGTAAACAGGCTACCGGGCCCTAAAACAATTTGATCCGCGTTTTCAATTGCCTTAATAACCTCAGGCACTGCTTTGGCTTTGTGACCATCATCGTCATTTGATGGCGTTACCCAGACACGTTTAATCTGCTTATGAGCCTTAGTAATTTCTGACTCACCACTAAGAATTGAGCCATTCATAAATTCAGCATTCAGCGTTAATGGTTCATCAGAAACAGGAAAAACATGACCCCGGATCTCCATCATCTCTGAAAGCTCCTGGACTGCATCAAAAATATCACCCTGCATTTCCGAAAGCGCGGAAATAATAAGGTTACCAATAGCGTGACCTGCCAAAAATTGGTCAGTCGTTTTGAAACGGTACTGGAAGATCTCCTTCTGTAATTTTGGTAACTCAGAGAGCGCCACCAGAACATTTCGAATATCGCCAGGCGGGACCACATTAATATAATCTCGAAGGATCCCCGACGAACCACCATCATCAGCGACGGTAACCACCGCTGTAATATCAGCATTTTGATCGCGCAACCCGCGAAGGATAACTGGAAGACCAGTTCCGCCCCCGATCACAACAATCTTTGGCTTATGAAACATATAATCCTTCCTCTTCTTTTTTATTTTGCCTTATCAACGTCCCGATGGTGAATATTAACTTGATAACCATCAGTTTTTAAATCAGTTGCAATCTTATTTGCAATGGTAACGGAACGGTGTTGTCCTCCAGTACAGCCAATTGCAATTGTTAGACTACTTTTCCCCTCATGAATATAGCCTGGCATTGCCGTTTCTAATAGTGACTTTAAATGTGCATAAAATTCCTTTGCTAACGGGCTTTTCATCACATATTCCTGAACAGCAGCATCATTTCCTGTTAAATGTTTAAGCTCCGGGACGTAAAAGGGGTTGGGGAGAAAACGAACGTCAAGTACAATATCAGCGTCTAACGGCAATCCATACTTGAAGCCGAATGACATTACTTCAATATAGAAATTGCTCCCCTCGCCATGACCAAAAATCTTATTGAGTCTTAGTTTGAGGTTTCGTGGCGTCAAAGAAGTAGTATCAATCCGAATATCTGCCTCACTCTTAAGATTGTTCAGCAATTTTCGCTCAGCCGTTACGCCATCCAACAACCGACCATGAGGCGATAGCGGGTGTGAACGACGCGTTTCTTTATAACGAGAAATTAATTTATCATCGGCAGCGTCGAGAAAAAGTAAACTAACATCAAGATCCTCACGTTTTTTTAATTGGCGAATACTTGGCAGTACTTGATCATAAAATCTCTGGGAACGAGAATCCATCACCATAGCAACCTTATTAAATTGACTCGCTTTCTCCATCACATCGACAAATTTTTCTGCCAAGTTAGGCAGCATATTATCGAACACGAAGTAGCCTAAGTCTTCAAGACTATGAACAGCAACGGTTTTCCCAGCACCGCTCATTCCGGTAATAATTACCACTCGCATCTTTTCTACCATGTTCTCCCCCTCTTTTCTACACTTATACCTAATTATTGTATCACAACAATCCGGGTGTGTCTTTTAATAACTAAAACTAGGGTTGGGCTTATCATTTTTTACAAAGCGCTAGTTAATGATTAAAACCTACAGAAAAGGTTTCAAAGCTCGACAATCTCGAACTCTGAAACCTTCTTGTGGATTTCCCAAGAAATTGTTATGCGTTAATAATGGGCACCACTGATGCCAGCTTCCTTAGGTTATTTAGAATTTTTAATGTTGTTTTTTTCTTCAAGCGCTTTATCTCGTTCTAACATCTTCTTCAGATATTGTCCGGTATAACTTTCCTTAACCTTTGCAACCTCTTCAGGAGTCCCGGTAGCAACAATATAGCCACCTGCTTCTCCTCCCTCAGGACCGAGATCAATAAGCCAATCAGCTGACTTAACAACATCAAGATCATGCTCAATCACTAGGACAGTATTCCCAGCATCTACTAATCGCTGCAAGACCGCCAACAAGCGTTTAATATCATCCATATGTAACCCGGTTGTCGGTTCATCCAAAATATAAAAGCTTTTTCCTCGCGATTGACGATGAAGTTCGGCAGCAAGCTTCATTCTCTGAGCTTCACCACCTGATAGCGTAGTAGCTGGTTGACCAAGAGTTACGTAACCTAAGCCAACATCTTCAATCGTTTGCAGCTTTCGCTTAATTTTTGGAATTGCGCTAAAGAATTTCAATGCTTCAGAAACGGTCATGTTCAGAACCTGTGAAATATTCTTTCCCTTATACTCAACTTCAAGTGTTTCCGAATTATAACGCGTTCCATGACAAACTTCACACGGAACGTAAACATCCGGCAAGAAATTCATTTCAATTTTAATAATCCCGTCACCATGGCAAGCCTCACAACGACCACCTTTTACGTTAAAACTAAAGCGTCCTTTGTTATAGCCGCGCATCTTTGCCTGATTTGTTTGGGCAAAGAGTTCGCGAATATCATCAAAGACCCCGGTATATGTAGCAGGATTACTCCGTGGTGTTCGACCGATTGGCGATTGATCGATATTAATTACCTTCTCGATGTTTTTAATTCCACTAATTGATTTATACTTACCTGGCTTAGCAGAATTATTATTTAGCTTCTGTGCCAAAATCCGCTTCAAAATCACGTTAACTAACGTGGATTTTCCAGAACCGGAAACACCAGTTACACAGATAAACTTACCAAGAGGAAAATCGACATTAATGTTCTTTAGGTTGTTCTCGGCAGCTCCCTTAAGAATAATATGTTTTCCATTACCTTCCCGGCGTTCTTTAGGGACCTCAATCATTTTTTTACCAGAAAGGTACTGGCCAGTTATTGACTTTCTGGAACGCATGATTTGTTTTGGTGTTCCAGCAGCCATTACTTTTCCACCATTAGCTCCAGCTCCCGGACCAATATCCACAATATAGTCCGCAGCCCGCATAGTATCTTCATCGTGTTCAACCACAATTAAAGTATTACCAAGATCACGCATTGCTTTAAGGGAAGAAATTAGTCGATCATTATCCCGCTGGTGTAAACCAATTGAGGGTTCATCAAGAACGTACATTACCCCAGAAAGATTTGAGCCAATTTGAGTTGCCAAACGGATTCGTTGAGCTTCACCACCAGAAAGTGTTCGTGCAGATCGACTCAGTGTCAGGTATTCAACACCGACATTTTTCATAAAAGTCAGCCGATCTAAAATCTCTTTTAAAATTGGCCAGGCGATTTTTTCTTGTTGTTCAGAGAATTGCACACCTTCAAAAAATGTAATTGCCTTACTAATAGGTAATTCAGAAACTTCACCAATATTTTGACCGTTAATTTTAACTGCTAATGCCCGTTGGTTAAGCCGGTAGCCATGACAAGCCGGACAAGGTAGCTCTGTCATGTACTTTCGCATTTGCTCCCTAGTAAAGTCGGAATTGGTTTCCTTGTACCGTCGTTTAATATTATTAATAACGCCCTCAAACGGCACATCGACATCCCGAACTCCGCCAAAGTCATTTTCGTAGTGGAAGTGGAATGTCTGATCACCATTACCATATAGAACCTGTTGCTGTTGTTTTTTTGAAAGTTTATTAAACGGCGTATCCATATTGATTCCGACAGCTTCACAGAATTGTTCTAGTAACTGCGGGTAATATTGTGAGGAAATCGGGTTCCACGGAATCATTGCTCCTTCCCGAAGTGTCTTAGTTCGGTCAGGAACTACTAGATCCACGTCAACTTCTAGTTTCGAACCCAAGCCCTCACATTCAGGACAAGCACCAATTGGAGCATTGAAAGAGAACAGTCGTGGTTCAAGCTCCCCTACAGTAAATCCACAAATTGGGCAAGCATACTTTTCGGAAAACGGAATTGAGTCCCCACCGATCACATCTGCAATCGCGTAACCGTCACTTAACCTCAAAGCAGCTTCAAATGAGTCAAACAAGCGAGAGCGGATCCCATCTTTGATAATAATACGGTCAATGACAACATTAACCGTATGTTTCTTATTCTTATCAAGTTCTGGGACCTCGTCTAGTTCATAGGTTTCACCATCTACTTGAACCCGAACAAATCCTTCCTTTTTGATCTTTTCAAAGACTTTCTTTTGTGTTCCACGTTTATCACGAACAACTGGAGAAAGAATTTGAAGCCGAGTTCGTTCAGGAAGTTCCAGTACCCGGTCAACCATCTGGTCAGGTGATTGGCTGCTAATCGGAATATGATCATTGGGACAAATCGGGGTTCCTACCCGTGCCCACAATAACCGCAGAAAGTCATTAATCTCCGTAACGGTTCCTACCGTGGAACGGGGGTTATGAGATGTAGTCTTCTGGTCAATCGATATTGCTGGTGAAAGGCCATCAATTGAATCAACATCCGGCTTATCCATTTGCCCTAAGAACTGACGAGCATAAGCAGATAAACTTTCTACATAGCGGCGTTGTCCCTCTGCATATAGGGTGTCAAATGCTAGCGAACTCTTCCCCGAGCCGGATAGGCCAGTAATGACAACTAACTTATTCTTAGGAATTTTCACATCAATGTTCTTTAAGTTATGTGCACGTGCGCCATGAATAATAATTTTATCGTTTGCCACGAATAATTCACTCCCCCTTATTTTTACTATGCTTCATCCTTTTAGTTTTCTTCCCTGTTATCTGGGCCTTTAATTCCATTATCGTGTCACGAAGCATTGCGGCCTGTTCAAAGTCCAACCGCTTGGCTGCTGTCCGCATTTGTTCAGTTAATTCTTCAACCATCTTTGTCTGATCATCATGGCTTAGCTTAGCAAAGTCTTTAGTAGTAAATTCTGTACTGTCAGCTTCTTTTCCACTATCCTCAGTTTTCGTAGTTGAGGAAATAGCCTCTTGAATTGGCTTAATGATGGTTTTAGGAGTGATCCCATGCTTTTTATTGTATGCCATCTGAATTTCCCGTCGCCGCTTCGTTTCATCAATTGCCTTTTGCATTGAATCAGTAACGGTATCAGCATACATAATTACGGAACCATTTGCATTTCGTGCTGCCCGACCAATTGTCTGAATTAAGGAACGCTCATTCCGTAAAAATCCTTCCTTATCAGCATCAAGAATCGCGACTAAAGATACTTCTGGAACATCCAGTCCTTCACGAAGAAGGTTAATTCCCACAAGAACGTCAAACTTGCCTAAGCGAAGATCACGAATAATTTGTGTCCGTTCTAGCGTTTTGATGTCGCTATGGAGGTATTTAACTTTTAATCCAAGATCTTTAAGGTAGTCAGTAAGATCCTCGGACATTTTCTTAGTCAACGTTGTAACAAAGACGCGTTCATGCTTTTCGATCCGCTTATTAATCTCGCCAACCAGATCATCAATTTGTCCCATTACCGGTCGAACCTCAATCGTTGGGTCTAGTAAACCGGTCGGTCGAATAATTTGTTGAACAACGTGATCTGTTTGTTCCATCTCATACGGACCAGGAGTAGCCGACATATAAACAACTTGGTTAACATGTTTTTCAAATTCTGCTAATTTTAATGGTCGATTATCAAGGGCACTCGGTAGCCGAAAACCATAGTCAATTAGCATCTGCTTCCGGGCCCGATCACCATTGTACATCCCCCGAACTTGAGGCATCGTTTGGTGTGATTCATCAACTACTAGTAAGAAGTCTTTAGGAAAGAAATCCAGTAAAGTGTATGGCGGCTCTCCAGGTTTTCGACCATCCATATACCGTGAGTAATTTTCAATTCCGTTACAATACCCCATTTCACGAAGCATTTCGATATCATAAGTTGTCCGTTGCTGAATTCGTTCTGCCTCTAGGAGTTTTCCTTCATCAGTAAACTTTTTAACCTGCTTTTTCATGTCATTTTCAATCTGCGGAAGTGCCCGATCCATAATCTCTTCACTTGTTAAGAAGTGAGTTGCCGGGAAGATTGAAATATGTTCCCGATCACCAATTACTTCGCCAGTCAGAGCATCAACTTCACGAATCCGGTCAATTTCATCACCAAAGAATTCAATCCGCAATGCTTTATCCTCACGTGATGCGGGAAAGACTTCAATAACATCTCCGTGAACTCTAAACCGTCCCCGTTGAAAATCAATATCGTTACGTTCAAATTGAATATTAACCAGCTCGCGGAGTAACCGATCCCGCTCAATTTCTTGGCCAACCCGTAATGAAACTACGTGATTATGGTACTCACTCGGATCACCAAGGCCGAAAATACTGGAAACAGATGCCACAACAATAACATCGTCGCGTTCCATTAATGAACTAGTAGCGGAATGGCGCAATTCGTCAATCTCATCATTAATCGATGCGTCCTTTTCGATATATGTATCGCTAGAAGGAACATAAGCTTCTGGCTGGTAATAATCATAATAGGAAACAAAATATTCAACCGCATTATGTGGGAAGAACTTTTTCATTTCACTATATAATTGTCCAGCTAGCGTTTTGTTATGGGATAGAATTAATGTTGGTTTATTGACTTTCGCAATAACATTTGAAATCGTAAAAGTTTTTCCCGTTCCGGTGGCCCCTAACAGGATCTGGGCCTTTTCGCCCTTTTTGATTCCAGTGGTTAATTCCTTAATTGCTTCTGGCTGATCCCCAGTCGGCTTGTAGTCTGAAACTAACTCAAAATTTTTATGAGGTTGACGATATATCACGATTAATCCTCCTCAGCACTCGAAAATGGAAGGCAACAACTCGTTCTTCGTTACCTTCCGTCTTTCTGATGATAAATTACCTCTTTTAGTTTATCATCAGAACATGCATTCGTCTATCAATATAGAATTTCTAAACTGTCTTACTATAAAACAATCCACATCAGTAAATTAACTTTACCTTAATCATTTTCTCTACTATTGAATCACGACTTTGCTTGTACATATAATAGTAATGTTTAAATTTCATAAAAGGAAAGTTGGAGATCAATGTTTAGTAGTTTAAAGCAAAAGCGTGGGCAACAATTGGGGACTTTGTTTGTTGCCTTAACAATTATTTGCTTTTTAGGAACCGCAAGTCAGCTTCTCACCCACCTCCAAGAAGCAACCCTGCCCTTTATTCTTTGGTGGATTCTAAAAACATTTGTTAGTACAGTTGTTTTATGGGTACCAATCGCCATTGGTGCTAATCAACAGCAACGACAATTTAATCGTCAGGTAGTTGTTCTTACCCTATGGATTATTGGAATAGTTACCTTCACCTGGGCAAAGTTTACTACCCAACCAGTAACCACAACTGCTCAACCGTCTCCCGAACTCTACGTCGTTCAGCAAGTATTCATCACCTGGCTCATCTGCAGTGGGATATACCTTTTTGCTCACCCATTACAAAAACTATGTCATCGTTGGTCAACAATTACGCGTCGTCACTGGTTGATTAGCTTTTCATTCATTTTCTTCCTTATCAACTTGATCAGCGGTTACGATGCATTTGGATTTCATCGTGGGACAAGCCTAATCTGGTTCAGCTATCTTTTCGCCCTTGGCGACTGGCTAGCAAACGATCAACAATGGCTGAAAAAATGGTCAAACAAGCGCTATGCCGGATTAACACTCATCAGCTTACTGTTTTCCTCACTAATTACCTGGCTCAATATGAACCATGTTGATTATAGTCCGCATAGTGATCTTACTCCCAACACACACTATTTATTAGGAATTAACGCATACCAACCATTCCTTCTCCTCACTTGTTTACTAATGACCGCATGGTTTTTCCGAACAATCAACAAGAAGCCTAGAGAGCACCTTTTACCTGTTACCGGAATTCTGCTTCTTAACTTGCTCGGGTTACCGATGATCTTTACTCCATTGCTCTTACCACATGTTAATTGGCAGCTTGGGCTTTTGGTTGGTATCATAATTGCTGTCGTTTTCGCTGGAATTTTAGCGCTAATTAATTTCCTGGGAAATAAAATAACTTGGCAGTTAAGTTACCATAACCTTCTTAGCCGCTTTAAACGAACCTGCCAAAACTTCTGGCCAGTTCTCTTAACCTTTCTTATTCTCTGGCTGATCACTCTTGGTTCGTTTGCTATCCTTTGGGGTGGCAAATTTACGATGGTTCAGTGGATGTTAACCGAACGACCAAAAATTATTACGGTAAACGTTCTTATTATTTTTGCAATTGCTTTGATCCTAATGGCAATTACTAATCGTTGGTGGTTAAGCTCAGGAATAACCATCCTTTTCTACTTAATCTGGTTAGGAGTTTCTATCCTTAAAATTGCGGCCAGAAATGAACCAATTATTCCTACTGATGTCTCAACATTAACTGCCCCTGGTGAAATGCTGGGGATGGTTAATAAGTGGACGATTGTTTTCACTTTAATTGTCGCCATCATTATTATTACTCTCTGTTGGCAACTAGAAAAACGTGTCGGTAGTTCTTGCCATTTTACCCCAATTATCCGGATTGCAATTGCGGCGCTTTCCTGTGCCTACCTCTTTAGCTTCAATTTCGCAAACCATAGTAATTCGATCGTCTATAAGCAATTGCAGGATATCGACGATACTCCATACTTTTACTCCCAATTACGGGGGGCTAAAATGAACGGCACTCTTCTTCAATTTGCCAATAACATTGACGTCCACGTAATGAATAAGCCTAAGGGATATTCAGCCGCCACAATGAAAGATTTAGCTAACC
The DNA here is from genome assembly GCF_932750685.1 of Limosilactobacillus urinaemulieris. Lineage (NCBI taxonomy): Bacteria > Bacillati > Bacillota > Bacilli > Lactobacillales > Lactobacillaceae > Limosilactobacillus > Limosilactobacillus urinaemulieris. The sequence goes on from NZ_CAKOBX010000001.1 coordinate 192,157, forward strand.
GTTACTCTAAGTTAGGAGCAAAAATTAATCAAAATCGTACCCATAATAGTGTTGGCAACCAAAATCTGGTGTTTGTCCTCAGCGAAAGCTACTCTGATCCATCCCGGATTCCGGGAATGAAAGTCAGCGGAAACCCAATTGCCTACCTTCACCAGTTAAAAAAGCATTCAACTAGTGGATTAATGCTTAGCTCAGGCTATGGTGGCGGAACAGCTAATATGGAATACCAGGCCCTAACTGGTCTTTCAATTGCAAACTTCTCGCCAACATTACCAACACCATATTCACAACTAGTCCCTTACCAAGAGCGAACCTTTACCATTAACAACCTGTTTAATTACAGTATTGGAATCCACCCATTTTCCGCAAATCTTTATAGTAGAAAAACGGTTTACAAAAAGTTTGGCTTTAATAAGTTCTATCACTTCGATGGTGGCGACCAAATTACCTATACTCAAAAAATCCAACGAAGTCCCCGCGTTAGTGATGATTCTGCCTATAAAGAAGTAACGTTAAACCTTAAACGTCAACCTCACGGTAAGTTCGTTCAATTAGCGACCATGCAAAATCACATGCCATATGAACCAACCTACTACACAAAAAAGAATTACCATGTTTCCGGAAAAGGATTTAAGACTCCTGATCAAAAAGCACAAATCGAAACTTATATTCAGGGAATTCACTATACTGATCAAGCATTAAAGGAGTGGATTAATCAGCTGGATAAGCTTAAGCAGCCAACTACTATTGTTTGGTATGGTGATCACCTCCCTGGAATTTATCATGGCTTACCAATGGGAAAGTATGGTACCCAGCTCCACGAAACTGATTACTTCATTTATAGTAACGCAGCCGCACGAAAGACTAACCAAAATCGCCTTACCTGGCAGCACCAACTTGTTGGGCCAAACAATTTTGCTGCAATGGCGCTTGCTCAAATGGATGTTAAAGTTTCACCCTACTATGCCCTACTAACGAAGGTTGCTGAAGATATCCCGGCAACATCATTACCGACTAACGGTACCGCAAAAAACAACTCAGCCCATCAAGGAGGAACCGACTTTGTTAACGCTCGTGGAAAACACGTTAAGCTCACTGCAAAACAAAAGAAACTTTTTCATGACTATCAATTAGTTCAGTATGACCTTACCGCTGGTCGCCATTACCTACTAAAGGATTCATTCTTAAAACAAATCGCAAAATAGATAGAAAAAGGGCGGGAAAAAACGTTAAGTTTTTCCCGCCCTTTTATATATACTTATTAATCTCCGAACTTAGAGAGTCTAATCGCGGGAATTAACTGAGGGACTCGAGCCTAACGCAGCGAAGCAAGCCTATTCGGCTACGAACGACTCTGATGATTTCATCATCATTCATCGTTCTAGGTTAGTCAACTGTCCCTCCGAGAAAGTTAATTCCCAGCTTCTAATAATCTACACTACTAAACCTATTCTTCTGCAAATTCCTTCAATGCCTTTTCAAAATCAGCTAGTTTAGAATTAGCTTCATCAAGGGATGGTGCACTAGTACCGATATAGAACTTCAATTTTGGTTCAGTACCGGATGGCCGGATAGCAATCCAGGTTTCATCATCAAGGACATAGCGGAGAACGTTTGATTCGGGAATTCCAAGTTCACTAACTTGACCATCAGCGGTTGTCTTTGTCCCCTTTGAAAAGTCTTCAGTTACCATCACCTTATGACCAGCAAAGTTAGTTGGTGCTTCTTCACGGAACTTCTTCATCAAGCCTTGAATCTTGGCTGGACCATCAACACCTGGGTACATGTTGGCAACAGTCTTTTCACGGAAGTAACCATACTTCTTGAATAATTCTTGAAGACCATCATACAATGTCATCTTCCGGCTTCTGTAGTAAGCAGCAACTTCAGCCAGTAAGGTTAATGATTGAATAGCATCCTTATCACGGACAAATGGCTTAATGAGGTAACCGTAGCTTTCTTCAAAACCGAACATGAACGTGTGATCAGCCTTACCAGTTTCATACTGATGAATTTGATCCGCAATCCACTTAAAGCCGGTTAAAACATTAATCATCTCAACACCGTAACTTTCGGCAATTTTAGCTGCAAAGTTAGTTGAAACAATTGATTTTACAGCAGCAGCATTCTCTGGCAAAGTACCTGCTTGTTTGTGAGCTTCAAGGATGTAGGCCAACATGATTGAAGCAATTTGGTTACCAGTTAACAATTGGTATTCACCATTTGGTTGACGAACTGCACAGCCAAGACGATCCGCATCAGGATCAGTAGCAATCAGAACATCTGCATCAATTTCTTTTCCTAACTTAATGGAACGAACAAATGCCTCTGGAAATTCTGGGTTAGGGTGTTCCAAGCCAGGGAAATCACCGTTTGGTTGTGCTTCGGTTGGTTCAATTGTGAAATTAGTGAAACCAGCTTGACGTAATGCCCGTTCACCAAGCATCCGACCAGTACCACATAATGGGGTAAAAACAAACTTCATGTCCTTACCATATTCTTTTGCCAAATCCGGATTAACGGTAACACTCTTTGCATTGGCCAAGTATGCAGCATCTACATCCTCACCAATAATTGTTTCCGTCCCGTTATCTAACAATTCTTGTTCATCAGCTAATTTGATGTCAAAAATATCGGTAATCTTCCGGATATAACCAGTCATCATGTCTGATTCCTTTGGTGGCATTTGACCACCATCTTCACCATAAATTTTGTAACCATTATATTCTTTAGGGTTGTGACTAGCCGTAATCATAATCCCAGCATAAGTATGTAAGTGACGAACAGCAAATGACAATTCTGGTGTTGGCCGTAAATTATCGTAAATGTAAACTTTAATTCCGTGAGCACCTAGTACTCGTGCTGAATCGTGAGCAAATTGGCGTGAATTATGACGAGAATCATAACTAATTGCAACCCCACGATTTTTAATTTCATCCCCTAAAGAATCCATTAACGTTGCCAAGCCTTCAGTCGCTTGACGAACGGTATAAACATTCATCCGGTTAATTCCAGGACCCATTAGTCCTCGCATCCCGGCAGTACCGAAAGACATTGGTGCGTAAAATGCATCTTCAATTTCCTTATCATCATGCATTGCAGCTAATTCTTTCTTTAATTTTGGTTCAAGATCAGTCCGGTCTTTCCAAACTTGGTAAGTATCTTTCCAGCTCATCAAAATTGCTCCTTTGTTTCTCATAATCTGCTATCAGTATAACTCATTATCAAGTAGCTGTGTTCGTTTACTTCATTGTTTTACTAAAGTTTTACTCCGACTAATCGATCGTTCGAATCCAGTCGATCATCTTTTCTACTTGATCATTCTCGAAGACTAAGTACTGGTCATTTCCGGCCATACTCATCGTATTATTAAATGCCAGAACTGGTTTCCCGCTTTTAAGAAACTGCCTAATTACTTTAATGTCTTTCATCCCCCGATTAACATCAAGATAGGCTTTCGCACAATTAAGCCGGTCTGTCATTACTTGTGGAAGAATTCCCTGATATAACCGAACATTGGGGTACTTTAGGAGTGACACTAGCTTTGGTCCCATTGAAGTTCGCGCGGCAATTTCAAATTGGTAATCTGATAGGGTCGTCACAAGTTCGGTCAAATGGCTAAAGTCCTGACTATTCGTTAAACAAAATAGTGGACCACGAAGTTTTGACCATCGTGGCTTATTTGTTCCTAAAGTGACGTGATCAATAATATCCCGGATGCTCATTCCGTTATAGTACCACCACAATTCACGGTAGCGAACTGTTGAAAGTAAATTCCAGGGCTTATCGTCAGAGTCAAAATGAATAATTACCGGATCACTGATTCGTGCTAGTTCACTAATTATGCGGTCAATATGGTGATAGACCGCATAACCTTCTATGCCAACCTCATAATTATAGGTACGGGGCAAAAATTTGGCCTGTTGGTAAAAGAACTTACTTAAAACCGATTGATCAGCATTCTTTAATTCAGGTCGTTTACTAGCAGACAATAACTGATCAACAATCCCCTGTTGGTGGTTAATTACTGGATTATTAAAATACACTACCCCAGCATTAATTTCACTGTCTGGAGAATTGAGATCCTTAACTGCAGCTACTGGTTCAGAAAAATCAAGGTTAAGTAAGGTAGTTATTGAATGATTAATAATCACATCACTGTCTAAATACAGTACCTTTTCTCCCGGCAAAAGCTTTGGTAACAATAATTTATTAAACGTCATCGTATTTAAGCGATTACTAAATGAAATTTGGCTATCAACGAAAACCGACTGATCCACTTTCAAGTCAATTACACTATCGCCAATTGAATTCAACTGCTGATTTACATTTTTAAACCACTCTTGAGGAATATCAGGATTTAAAATATAAACCTTCAAGCCACTATTATGATAAAGAAGTGATTTTAAACTAGTAAATAATTTATCAAGGTACGCATAGTTACATTGCATTGCGATTACTGGTACTGACATTTTAGTGCTCCTCCTCATTTATCATAACTATACCCTTTTAAAATTAAAAAGAAAACAAGAAAAGAGAGCGATGACATCAGCCTTAAACAGCTTCTGCCACGCTCTCCCCGTGATTAAACTATTTACTTTTCTAATGATTGAATATATTGGTAAACCTGTTGTCCTGCGATCGAGCCATCACCAACAGCTGTTGCGATCTGCCGTAATGGTGTTTCACGAACATCACCAACAGCGAAGATCCCAGGAACTACTGTCTTCATCGTGTTATCAGTCTTAACCCAGCCTGCATCGTCAAGGATGTCTAATGAGGTAAACTGCTTTGTCATTGGGACGTTACCAACATAAATAAAGATCCCATCTGCATCCATAGTTCCATCCTCACCAGTTTGATTGTTGTGAGTCTTGACACCAGTAACCTTTGTATCATTACCAGTAATCTCAGTTACGCTAGTATTAAAGATAAAGTTCATTTTATCGTTTTTCATTGCTTCATCTTGGAGCATTGGTTGTGCGCGAAGCTTATTGCCACGAACTAAAACTGTTACTTGAGATGCTAAATTAGCGAGGTACATCCCCTCCTCAACAGCGGAATCGCCACCACCAACAACAATCAGGGGCTTATCCTTAAAGAAGGCACCATCACAGACAGCACAATACGAAACACCACGACCACTAAATTCTTCTTCACCAGGAACCCCTAAGTGACGTTGCTCAGAACCCGTTGCAATTACAATTGCCTTGGCAACAAATTGTTCATCCATGTCAGTGGAAACCGTTTTGGTCCCATCAGCATTTACTTCAACATTAGTCACAGTTCCGTAGGCATATTCAGCGCCAAATTGAATTGAACCATCATACATCTGTTGTGCGAGCTCTGGTCCCTTAATGCTCTTAAAACCAGTATAGTTTTCGATCGTTGCCGTATTGTTCAAATTACCACCGTAAATTCCGCGATCGAGCATTAAGACGGATAGGTTAGCCCGTGAGGCATACATTGCAGCAGTCATTCCACCGGGACCAGCACCAATTACTACTACATCATAACGATCCTTGTTAGCCATATTAAAGCTCCTCCTTAGTACACAATTTAATTATTATTCATAATAACTTGTTTCAGTAATATTGTCTATCACTATGCTTACTTTTTATAAGTAATAAGGTGCGCTTTAAGGAAAAAAGATCCTTAAATCCAATTACCGGAATTTAAGAATCTTTTTTCTATATTACTACTGTACCTAAAGACGTTCACCGCGACCGCCACCTCCGTCTAACGATCGACTGTTACCGTGTCTAAAGACGTTCGCAGGAAAGAGCCCTAGAGACAACAAACTCCCTCCTAGATGCTTTTAGCATCCAGTCGGGAGAAATTGTTGTCTTACAGGCTTTTTTAAACCTGCTCACGTTCTACTTTTTCTTATCCTCAGCTTCGAACTTGGTGCCGAGTTCTTTAATGTATTGACGGAGTTCGTCCTTAACTTGTGGGTGCTTCAAACCGTATTCAATGTTAGTCTTGACCCAACCAAACTTATTACCAACATCATAACGGTCACCCATGTATTCACGAGCGAAGACCCGTTGAGTTTGGTTAAGGGTATCAATTGCATCGGTTAATTGGATTTCGCCACCCTTACCAGGCTTAGTCTTTGCTAAAACATCAAAGATTTCTGGGGTAAAGACATACCGACCAATAATTGCTAGGTCACTTGGCGCCTTCTTTGGATCTGGCTTTTCAACAAAGCTAGTAACGTTAAAGAGACCTGGTGTAACTTCCTTACTTGGATTAATAACACCATACTTAGCAGTATCTTCATGTGGTACTCGCATAACAGCAAGGGTTGATGCGCCAGTTTGTTCGTAACTTTCGATCAATTGCTTAGTTAATGGTTCACCATCATTGTTAATGTTGTTCAAATCATCACCTAACATTACAACAAATGGTTCATCACCAATAAAGTCACGAGCTGTTAAGACAGCATCCCCAAGACCACGTGGGTGTGATTGACGAATGAAGTAAATGTTAATATCAGTTGTTTCTTCAACTAACTTCAACATTTCATTTTTATGCTTAGCCCGTAAATTATCTTCAAGTTCTGGGTTAGAATCGAAGTGATCCTCAATTGAGCGCTTGTTCTTGCCATCAACAACAACAATATCTTCAATCCCCGACTTCCGAGCTTCTTCAACAATAAATTGAATCGTTGGTTTATCAACGATTGGTAACATTTCCTTTGCTAAAGCTTTTGTTGCTGGAAGAAAACGAGTCCCCAAACCAGCAGCAGGAATAATTGCTTTACGTACGCGTTTCATAATAATAAACCCTTTCCATGAGATTTTTTAATTCCCAATCTCTACTGTATGCATTTTACCATACTTATTCAATTTCTGAAGTAAGATCTCGACTCATCAGCTGGGAAATTGCATTTTTAATGTCCTCACCCTCATACAGAACCCGGTATAGGGCATCAGTAATTGGCATCTTAACTTGACGCTTGAGACTTAACTCATGGGCTGCTTTGGTAGTGTATACTCCTTCAATCACCATTCCCATATGTTCAATTACATCGTCAAGTTTTCTCCCTTGCCCCAATTGATAACCTGCACGCCAATTCCGTGAGTTCTTACTGGTTGCAGTAACAACAAGGTCACCAACACCAGAAAGACCAATAAAGGTCATCGGATTAGCACCAAACGCCACACCAAGACGCCGAATTTCAGCAAGCCCCCGAGTAATTAATGCTGCACGAGCATTATCATGGTAACCGAGTCCCTGAAGTGCCCCTGCACCAATCGCAATGATGTTTTTCAGAGCAGCACCAAATTCCGCACCAATGACGTCATTATTCGTGTAAACCCGGAAGTAATTGTTGCTAAAAAGCTTCTGAATCTTATCTGCGTCATTGATATTAGCACATGCAGCAGTTACGGCAGTCATATCCTTAATTGCAACATCTTCGGCATGACTAGGGCCAGATAATACGACAATGTCTCGCCGATTTTCTTCATTTATTTCTTCCATCAACATTTCAGAGGGCCGCTTATATGTATTTTGTTCCAATCCCTTAGTGGCATGAACAATTAATGGCCGTTGATTGTTCTGTTCCAGAATCTTATTGAGTTGGCTCGCTACTTGGCGAAGTCCCTTAGTCGGAATAACAATTAAAATAACCTGGGCACCCTTAACGGCATCTGCCATGTCAGCAGTTGCCACTAGCTTGTCTGAATAAACAAAATCCTTCATGTAATGAGGATTTACATGCTCATTATTTAATTGTTCAACCTGTTCTTGATTGCGTGACCACAACTTAACGTCATGACCGTTTTCAACCAACATATTTGCCAATGTACTTCCCCACGAACCTGCTCCTAAAACTGCAATTTGTTCAGCCATAATTATTCTCCTTTAACAAATTAAACTTATTGATTTACATACCACGGAAGATTTGCCCGTCGTCTTCGAACGATTAAGGTAATTAATGCCACGATGAAAAAGACTAATGATAATATTTGTGACACTCGAAGTGTATTACCAATCATTAAACTATCTGTTCGCATCCCTTCAATGAAGAACCGTCCCACGGAATACCACATAACATAGGTTAAGAAAACTTCTCCCCGCTTAAATAAGTGGTGCCGGTGACGCAACAGCATTAATAGGACAAAACCACTAAGATCCCATAACGACTCATATAAGAAAGTCGGTACGCGATAGTGATTGCCAATATCCATTTGGTTAATAATCCATATTGGTATATGCTGACTAATCAATGCTGCACGACTAGTAATGGCCCCGAATGCTTCTTGATTCATGAAGTTTCCCCAGCGACCAATCCCTTGCGCCATAATCAAAGCTGGTGAAATAACATCCATCATTGTCCACATTGAAATTCGGCGAGCACGACAGAAAAAGTATAGTGTAAGGATTCCACCAAGGATCGCCCCGTAGATCGCAATTCCACCATCCCAAATCGCAATAATTTCTGCAGGATGCTGTGAATAATAACCCCACTGAAAAATAACGTAATAGAAACGAGCACAAATAACTGCAATGGGTAACGCCCATAAAAGGTAATCATAGAAGTAATCCTCATTAATACCTCGTCGTTGTCCCTCATGTACCGATAAAATTAACGCGAGAACAACTCCAGTCGCAATAATAATTCCGTACCAATGAACTTGAATTGGTCCAAGATTGAAGGCAATTGGATTAAGTGCCAGAAGCGGTAAGCTTAAATTAATCATTACTTTGCTTTTCCTTTGTATCTCGTGCAGAATTCTGCTTAATTAACCGGTTCAAATTATCATCGAACGTCTTGGTAGCATCATATCCCATCGTTTCCGCCCGGTAGTTCATTGCAGCGGATTCGATGATAATTGCCAAATTCCGTCCAGTCTTAACGGGGACAGAAACCTTAGGAACAATTACTCCTTGGATTGTCTGCTTATCACCCCGATCGCCCAACCGGTCAAACTGAACATCTGGGGTCCACGTTTCCAAGTGAACAATTAGGTTAATAACATCGCTTGGCATAATTGCCCCAGTTCCGTAAAGAGTAGAAACATCAATAATTCCGATACCCCGAATTTCCATGAGGTGCTTTAAAATTGCTGGTGCTTTACCGACAAGGGTTTGTTCATCTCGAGCATAAACTTCAACCCGGTCATCAGCTACTAAACGGTGCCCCCGGCGAACTAATTCAAGCGCGGTTTCACTCTTCCCAACTCCCGAATCACCAGTAATTAAGACCCCAACACCATTAATATCAACAAGAACACCATGTAAAGACTGTCGCGGTGCTAATCGGCCAAGGAGATAGGAAGTCATGTTACTCAAAATTTGTGATGACGTTAAGTGGGTTCCTAAAATGGGAATCTTGGCATTTTTTGCAGCAACTTGTAGTTCTGCAGGAATCGGTAAGTTAGTCGAAATAACAAAGCACGGTGTCTGGGGAGCACACATCTTTGTTAAGTACTTCTCTCGCTTTTCGTGAGTCAAATCCTTGGCAAAAGACGTTTCGGTAATCCCTAATAATTGAATCCGCATTGCAGGATAGTGTTTAAAATAACCAGCGAATTCAAGGGCCGGCCGTGAAATATCACTAGTAGTAATTGGTCGTTGAAGATATTCTTCACCCTGTAAAACTTTTAACCGAACATTATCAACAAGTTCTTTAACAGTAATATGATCTGCCACTATTTCCACTCCTTCACTAATTATTAATGTGATCGGAAATAATCACATTGCAAATCGACATAACAATTGCAATCAACATTGCTGAGCCAAAGGATGAGAAGTGAAAATAATATGATCTGACAAAGGATGATGTTAACTGTAACATCAGAGCGTTAATCACAATACTAAACAATCCTAAGGTAAGCACATTAATGGGCAACGATAGTATTAACAAAATTGGTTTTACTAACACATTCAACACTGCTAAAACAGCACTTGCCAGCAAGGCAGTTCCCACACTGTTGACATAGAACATTCCAGTCCGCGAAAAAAGACCGGCTAATGCAATAAAGAGAATTGTATCTATTATTACACGTTTGATAAATTCCATCTACGACCGTCCATTCTTCTTTATATCTTTCTCTTCAACATCAGTTAATTGCCGTCTTCCTTGTGAATCCCGCGTTTTTTGCGGGGTTGACGTTAAATCAGCAAACGTCTTAAAGAGACCAGCAATTCCGGGATGGGCTGGATCGGGTGGGATAATTGCCAGTAAAACAATGTAAACAATAACTCCAGGAATGATCCCAGTAATTGCGGTAAAGAGAATATAGGCAATCCGCAAGTAAAGTGGTTTGGTATTGAAATACTTAGCAAATCCACTAAGGACTCCAGCTAGCCACCGATCATCGTAGGATCGAGTTAGCTTTTTCGACATAATTCATCCCTCCTAATAGCTTAATCTTACTGTGTTTTTCTGGTAACTGCAATTAGATTTACTGAGGATTCTTCTGGCTTAATTTCCATTGGAGATAGGCATTAATAAATGGATCTAAATCCCCATCCATGACCGCTTGCCCATTATGTGTCTCATGGCCGCTCCGGTTATCCTTAACTAAAGTATAAGGATGGAAGACATAGGAGCGAATTTGGGAACCCCAACCGATTTCAAGCTGTTCCCCTTCAATTTCAGCCCGCTTTTTTGCCTTCTTTTCTTCCTCTAATTCATACAGTTTCGACTTCAACATGTTCATTGCGGTTACCCGGTTTTGCAACTGGGAACGTTCTGCTTGGGAAGAAGTAACAATCCCCGTAGGAATGTGAGTAATCCGGACTGCTGATTCCGTCTTATTAATGTGCTGACCACCAGCCCCGCTTGAACGAAAAGTATCAACCCGAAGATCAGAAGGATCAATATCAATGTTTACACTCTCATCAAGTTCAGGCATTACATCAACCGAGGCAAATGAAGTGTGTCGTCGACCTGCCGCATCAAATGGTGAAATTCGGACAAGGCGGTGGACACCCTTCTCACTTCTTAAGTAACCAAATGCATTATGTCCCTTAATTAACAAGGTAACACTCTTAATTCCGGCTTCTTCACCTGCTTCATAGCTTGCAGTCTCAACATTAAAGCCATGTTGTTCACCCCAACGAACATACATCCGCAGCAACATTGCTCCCCAGTCCTGAGCTTCTGTTCCCCCGGCTCCGGGATGAATTTCCAAAATTGCGTTTTTAGCATCATACTCGCCATCAAGCAACTGATTTAACCGGTATTGCTCTAGTTCCTTCTGCGTTTCACTAAACGATTTTTCAAATTCAATCTGTAACTCATCATCAGGTTCTAGTTCCAGCAGCTCAATTGACGTTTGCAAATTACCGATATTATCCCGTAATTTCACAAAGGTATCGCGCTTATCTTTTAATTCATTATTCGCATTAATTACTTTTTGTGCTGCAACATTATCGTCCCAAAAACCAGGTTCAGCCATTTTTTGGTCATTTTCTGCAATACTTTCATCTAAAGCATCGAGGTCAAAGAGACCTCCCGAAGCGGGCAACCTCTTGTTGCATTGCTTCTACTTTTTTCTTTGCTTCACTAAGTTCCAAAATGGTTCCTCCAATATTTAATTTAAACCAAAACGGTAACAGGTACCGCTTTGGGGCCACCTGCTACCGTACCTTGATAGTTAACAATATTTAATTATTGATTAACGGGTAACATTTTGCCGAATTTGCGACTTCATAAAGAGGCGAGTTGTTTCGTATTCAATATCCGCAATCATTTGTTCAAACATGTGGTAACCAGCAGTTTGATATTCAACTAACGGGTTTAACTGACCATAACCACGGAGACCAACAGATTGACGGAACTGATCCATCACATCGATATGATCTGTCCAATGTGAGTCAACGACCCGCAAGAGAACAACTTTTTCGAATTCAAGCATTTGTGCCGGATCGTAAAGTTGCTTCTGCTTGTCCTTGTAAATCTGCTTAGCATACCCCATTAAGAAATCAACCATTTGTCGTGGCGACTTATCTGCCAAGTCGGCAACGGTAATCGTATCCGGCTTAACAATGACTTCTTCTGCGAAATCAATAATTCCTTTAAGATCCCAATCCTTACGATCACCTAAAGTATGTTGTTCAACTTCTCGTTGGATCGTCCGCTTAAAGATTGGCATCAGAACCCACTTCAATGACTTATCTTCTGTGATAATTTCCTGACGTTCTTTATAGATGATTTCCCGTTGTTCACGCATTACATCATCATATTGAAGAACGTTCTTCCGGGAATCGTAGTTATTCCCTTCAACCCGCTTTTGAGCTGACTCAACTTGGTGGGTTAAGAACCGACTCTTAATTACCGCATCATCATCGTCAACCTTCATCCGTTCCAAGAAGGCCTTGATCCGGTCACCACCGAACCGTTTCATCAAGTCATCCTCAAGGGAAAGATAAAATTGGGAAAGACCTGGATCACCTTGACGACCAGAACGTCCCCGCAGCTGGTTATCAATCCGTCGTGATTCATGTCGTTCGGTGCCAATAACTGCTAGTCCGCCTAATTCACGGACTCCTGGGCCAAGCTTAATATCGGTTCCCCGTCCAGCCATGTTCGTTGCGATTGTAACCGCACCCCGCTGACCAGCATTCTTAATGATATCAGCTTCCTTTGCGTGGTTCTTCGCATTCAAAACAACATGCGGAATGTGTTCTTGATCCAGTAAGTGGGAAAGGTATTCTGAAGTTTCAACGGCCACAGTACCAACTAGGATTGGCTGTCCCTTTTCGTGAAGACTCTTGATCCGCTTAACTACCGCGGCAAACTTACTCTGCAATGTCGGATAAAGCAAGTCGGGTTCGTCTTTCCGTTGAACTGGCTTGTTAGTTGGGATGGTGATTGTTTCCATGTTATAAATCTCACGGAATTCTTCTTGCTCAGTCTTAGCAGTACCGGTCATCCCCGCAAGCTTGTTGTACATCCGGAACAAGTTCTGGTAGGTAATATTAGCCATTGTCTTGTTCTCTTCTTGAATTTGAACGCCTTCCTTAGCTTCAATCGCTTGGTGAAGGCCATCAGAGAACCGCCGTCCCTGCATTACCCGTCCGGTAAATGAATCAACGATCAAAACTTCACCATCAGAAACCACGTAATCCTTATCCAGAAGCATAATGTAGTTAGCACGTAATGCTTGATCCAAGTGGTGGGTCAATGCTGTGTTCTCCGGATCATACAGGTTCTTTAAGTTAAAGTACTTTTCAGCTTTTTGAATTCCTTCATCAGTTAAGGCAACCGTTTTTGATTCGAGATCGACCTTATAATCAACCTCGTTCTTTAACGTCTTAACAAAGCGATCAGTTTGCTTATAAAGCTTTGAGGTTCCTGTTCCCGGACCAGAAATAATCAATGGAGTCCGCGCTTCATCAATTAAAATTGAATCCACCTCATCAACAAGAGCATAGTTTAACCCTCGCTGGACCTGGTCTTCTTTATAAACAGCCATGTTATCACGAAGATAGTCGAACCCAATCTCACTGTTAGTGGAATACATAATATCAGCCTTATATGCTTCACGCTTTTGATCAGGAGACATTTCAGAATTATTCACACCAACACTGCAGCCTAACCAATTGTAAAGCTGTCCCATTTCAGTAGCATCACGTTTTGATAAGTATTCGTTAACTGTAATAACGTGAACACCCTTGCCACTGATTGCGTTTAAGTAAACAGGCATGGTAGCAGTCAGCGTTTTACCTTCACCAGTCTTCATTTCGGCAATGTTCCCCTCATGAAGAACAATTCCCCCCATAATTTGAACATGGAATGGGTAAAGCCCCAAGACTCGTTTTGCCCCTTCACGCGCTACCGCAAAAGCTTCCGGTAACATGTGGTCCAAATCTTCGCCCTTTTTATAGCGCGCACGGAATTCATCAGTCTTAGCTTTTAATTCATCATCTGATAGCGCTGCCATTGGCTTAGCATATTTTTCAACTTTATTAGCGATCTTATTAATTCGTCGCAGTTCACGACGATCGCTTTCAATCCATTTTTTTAGAATGTTAGCCATAAAAGCGTCCTTCCTAATTAACGTTTTTAAATTTTAACTTGAGATTTAGCAGCTACTCAAGCCAATTTTAATTTATATTCTAACCCTAATATTCTAACACGTTTCGGATTAGAGTGCGAGTCAGCAAAATATGAAGTCTTAAAAAGCTTCCGGATGATAACGAGGTCTCTCGACAAAGGCAAGTTGCGGGGGTGTTATCTTGAGGAAGCTAAAATTTTAGCTCTGTCACTTAAAATGTTAGTCAAAATAAAAAAGACTGGTTTTTTACCAGTCCATTTATTACTTAATTATTCAGCTTCAATCAAACCATAACGACCATCTTTACGACGGTAAACAATACTGGTTCCGTCAGTTTCGGCATCTTGGAAAACAAAGAAGTCATGTCCAAGCATGTCCATTTGGAGAACTGCTTCTTCTGGATCCATTGGTTTGAGTGAGATTTGCTTTGTCCGCACAATCTTCAAGTCCTCTTGACTTTCAGTATCGTCATCAGTTGGGACAAATTCTAAGTTCTTGAAGCCCTTTTCACGCGACTTCCGGTTAACCTTAGTCTTGTACTTCCGAATTTGCCGTTCAAGCTTATCGGTAACGAGGTCAACACTACCGTACATGTCATTAGAAGTTTCTTCGGCCCGTAATGTAAGGTATGGTAATGGAATAGTAACTTCTACCTTGTAAGTACGGTTAGGATAAACTTTTAAGTTCACATGGGCTGTTGCTTCTACGTTGTCTTCGAAGAACTTTTGTAACTTATTAATCCGCTTTACCACATAATCACGAATTGAATCAGTTACTTCGATATTTTCACCACGAATATTGAACTTTAACATAGTAATTTCTCCTTTCAGTTCAAGCAATTTGCTTGATCTGGTATCAGAAGGACCACTCTTCTCATATCCTTAACTATATTATAGTGTAGTTAATACTATTTAACAAATGAATCAGGGGAATATTTAGATTTTTTTAACGGGCAAGCGAAAGGCTTTGAACACGTTTACAACCATTCTGATAGCAAAGTTCTGCGGCATGATATAAGGTCCGTCCAGTGGTGTAAATATCATCAACCAGGACAATCCTTAATCCTTGCAAGGTGATATTCCTATCGAGAAAAAATGGCTGTTTAGTTTTGAGACGTGATTGACGGTCTTTCTTTGATTGAGCTACCTTCTGCTTTTCCCGATGTTTGATCAGTTCGGTATACTGAATATTTTCTAACAACCCCGTTACCTGATTAAAGCCTCGCGTTTTCATAGTATGATCAGTGACCGGGATCGGGACTAAAAGGTCATAATCCATCTGGCTAATCACCACTTGCAGAGATTGCTGAAAAACTGCCCGCAAATGATATTGTCCCTGAAATTTATACTGTTGCATAAATTCCCTCATTGCCTGGTTATAATGAAAAATTGGCCGATGGCTTAAATGCCACCCATATTGTTGCTGCCATCTTTGGCAATCAGTACATAGCTTATCCTTATCCTCACGACCACACCCTTGACAAGCGTTCGTGCCAGAATAACGAATAAATTTTTGAAAGCAGGCATTACAAACTACTTGTTTCCTAATTGGTCCAGGAAAAATAATCTCGCTAACCGTTAATCTTTTTGTTAATGAACGGTTACAAAGCAGGCAATTAACCACGAAGCAAACGCCGCCCTTTCCTATTCATATAAGCAATTTGCCGCTGAGCTTCCCGGACTTGACGACTATATGATTGAACCCAAAACATTACTTTACCGGTAGGACGACTAGCCGAACGCCCTGCCCGTCCTGCAATCTGAACTAGTGCTGATGATGAAAAGACCTGATCATCAGCGCCAAGGACAAAAACGTCAATGCCCGGAAAAGTAACTCCCCGTTCTAAAATTGAAGTAGTAATTAAGAATTCATACTTTCCGTCCCGCATTTGCTGAACTTTTTCTAGTCGTTTAGGATCCGTAGCATGAACGGTAGTAAATTTCTTATCAGTTAAAGCTTCTTGCAAACATAAAAAAGTTGGTTGGAGATCTGAAATATGAGGGACAAACAAAAGACACTGGTAATTAGCCAGTGTTTTCTTTAACTCATTCAGGAGTTTGTTAGGGAGTCGTTTTCTTTGCAGCTGTTTTCGCCAATCAGATGTTAAGAAAATCTTGATTTGAGGAAGCAGGTTCCCGTGATAACGAAGTGGAAGATAACTAACCATTAATTTTTTCTTGCTAATTTGGCGAATCAACTTTTCCCCAGGGGTCGCTGTCATAAACAATATCCCGCCATCCTTCTTAACCGCCTGCTTAGTAGCAAAGAGCAATGCCGAATTGGCAGCATACGGAAAAGAATCAACCTCGTCGATAATTAAATTATCAAAGGCATGGTAGAAGCGTAGCAACTGGTGAGTTGTGCAAATTGTCAGCTGACGATACTTATATTTCTGTGGCTCTCTCCCGTGAAGAAGAGCAATTGAGAAACCAGCAAAAGCCACCTGGAGCCTAGGATATAGTTCCAAACAAACATCGACCCGTGGTGACGCAATCGCAACCCGTTCACCCCGTTTCAGTGCAGCGGTAATTCCGGCAAACATCATTTCCGTTTTTCCCGCACCCGTAACTGCCCATAGTAACTGGCGGCGATGCTGATCCATCCGTTCTTTCACCATTGTTGACACCTTAGTTTGTAGTGGCGATAGTTGCCCCCTCCACGTTAAAATCCGCTGAGGAACTTCAAATTGATTTGGTTCTGGAACATGGTAAAATTTATCAAGAGTTGATACCCGTCCTAATGTAACGCATTGTGGGCAATAGTATTGCTGATTAGGCATTGCGGTAATCCACTTATTTGTTACCGTTCCACAACGTAAACAGGTTATCGTCTTTTCTCCTACTTTCAACGTTGGTAAAATCTGGATTTGCGAACCATCAATTGGTAATTGTTCTACTTGAGGGCATAGTACCCGTCGTCCATATAATTCACTAATATCCATTTTGATCCCTCCCATTAAGTTAATACGGAAAAAGGCCAAAATTTCACCAAAGGAGTAATAATCAATGTCAGAACCATTTCTCACTATCGCTAAAAACACTAGCAACGAGATGGTCATCAAAAAATCTCGTTTCATATGTTCAGTTGCCCGAGTAACCTCCGATGAAGCAGCCCAACAATTTATTGACCAGGTTAGTACCGAAAACAGAAAGGCCACTCATAACTGCTATGCCTACATGGTCGGTGACCGTGACCAAATTCAACGAGAAAGTGATAACGGTGAGCCTAGTGGGACAGCCGGTGTCCCAATTTTAGAATCACTTCAATTAGCTAACCTCCATAACGTGGTTGCCGTTGTTACCCGTTATTTTGGCGGAATCAAGTTAGGCGCTGGAGGCCTTATTCGTGCCTATAGCAACTCAGCTACCAACGCTATTCATAAGGCAGGACTAGTCCAATTGGTTACTCAAGCCATCCTTGAAATTACCGTTAGCTATGCACAACATGACTCCCTCCTCCACTATTTAAAAGAGCGTCAGATCGAGGTTGCTGATGAGCAATTTAGTGCTACAGTTCAAACAAGCATTTACGTTGATGAGGATAAAGTCGCCGCTTTCACTAAGCTGTTAATCAACCGTTTTAACGACCAATTAACAATCAAAAAAGGAACCTCGCGCGAACACGAAATTCCTTACTTTGCTAACTAGCTTAATACTGTTTCAATTACGTTAAGGATAACAATAAGTAGTAATAGAATAATAACCCATGTGGTGACCACCCTTGTTTTGTGATCACCGCTTTTTAATTTCGACCAATTAAAGCCAATATAGGAACCAATTAGAAGAACGGTCCCGAAAATTCCAATCAAATTAGAATGAAAGCCCAATTGGTCAAGGCTAAAGCCACCCATTAAAAATAAACCAACAGCAAACAACAAGCCCAAGACGATATTTCTTTTTCTCACGTTATCCACCCCGTAAATAATTTCCCGGGAAATTTCAAGCTAACTTTTTATAACATTGAAAACTGTCCCTGAACTCATTAGTATTCACCAGTAAAGCTATTCAATTTACGCCTACTCATGTAAATGATAATTGTAGCTTGCAACAACAATATTCTGACGAGAATTAAGAACCGTCCGTAGCCGAACACTAGTCTGGTTATGAAGGGCAAGTTGCCATGGATGCTTAGGGATAAACTGCGGAACTAGGACAGTGGTTGAATAGTTACGGGCAGCCGCTCTTTTAGCAATCACATCTACAAACCGCAAAGTTGGCTTAGCAATTGACCGATACGATGAATGAATATCAACAAAACGAACATCTGGAAATTCAGCCTTAAATTCATTAGCAGTCTTATGCTCTTTACCCGGATTTTCATCAAACGAAACGTGCATTGCGATCACGTAATCACCAATGGAGCGGGCATAGTTAATCGCTCCTCGAGTAACCCGCGTAACATTCCCGACTAGGACAATAACGGTTGCTCCGTCATAATCATGTAATTGTACCTTCGTCTTTTCGGCAACCCGTAATTGTTTGGCAACCTTAATATAGTGACGATGAATTGCGTGAAACATGTAAAGCAATAGCGGCATGATAATTAAGTACGGCCAAACGTTGCCAAAGTGCTGCCAGAATAATGCAAGAACTAATGCCAGCGAGATTAACGCCCCGACAAGGTTAATAAATGCCTTTCCCAGCCAAAGACCTTCCCGTTCACGGAACCAGTGAATAATCATCCCAGATTGAGATAATGTGAACGGAACAAAGACCCCGACGGCATAAAGCGGAATTAACATATTCGTTTGTCCATGGAAGATCAAGATTAGGATAATTGCGCCCACCGCTAACGAGATAATCCCGTTAGAATAACCGAGGCGATCCCCACGATCCATAAATGCATGGGGCATGTACTTATCCTTTGCCATATTAAAGGCAAGAATTGGGAAGGCGGAAAAACCAGTATTAGCAGCAACTGCAAGAATCATTGCAGTCGATAGCTGAAGAAGATAAAAGCCAATTCCATGACCACCAAATACGGCGAGACCAATTTGCGAAAGCACAGTGGTTCGTTTATCGGGAACAATTCCAAAATAAAAGCCGTAGAAAATAATCGCAATGAAGAAGATTGCCAAGATCGTACTCATAATTGCAAGAGTAATTGAAGCGTTCTTTTCTTTTGGCTTATTGAAGTTCGGCACGGCATTACTTACCGCTTCAACCCCAGTTAATGAGGATGAACCAGCAGAGAATGCCCGAACAAACAGAACAAATGTCATTCCGGTAACTGGAGTTCCATAATCAGCAGGTGCTTGGTAATGAACCTGACCCGTGACTATATTGTAAGCACCCCACAGAATCATTACAGAAATCATAATTACGAAAAAGTAAACCGGAATTGTCAGAAAATTGGCACTTTCACTCATTCCCCGCAAGTTCATGAACATAATTAACAGAACAATAACAATTGCAATTGGAACAGAGAACCGGTAAAGTGCCGGGATTGCAGAAGTAATTGCTTCTACTCCTGATGTCGTAGAAACCGCTACGGTCAACATATAGTCAACCAAAAGCGATCCCCCGGCAAATAATCCACCATTGCTTCCCCAATTCCGGGTGGCAACAACATAGGCACCACCACCGCTTGGGTACGCACGAATAATCTGTTGATACGAAAGAGTAATTGCCAATAACAGCAATAATACGATTGCGGCAATCGGAATCGAGTACCACATTGCCATTGCAGATAAGGTTACTAAAACCGTCGTGATCTGCTCTGGCCCATAAGCAACTGACGAAATTGCATCGGATGACAGCATCGCTAATGCTTTAAATTTAGTTAGGTGAGTTTGACCCTCATCCAAAGTTTTCAAAGGTTTCCCAATTAAAACTCGTTTAATATAACGCCACATACTATCCTCCCAATATTCATGGAATGTAATCGTTTAATCGATTTCGGATAACTGAACAATAATACAATTATTTTAACTACTTTGCAATCGCTAAAACAAGACGTAATTACTACTGACTGTCTATTTTTCTTTAAGTCGCTCATTAACTTTCTTTGCTGCTGGATCAATTTTAGTCATTCGACTGTTAACTGCCCAGACATAAAAGAATAAGGAAACAAGGATAATCACAATGAAATCAAACGGGTACGGAATCCAATCCTGACCACCAAAGCCCTCACTTCCCGCGTAAGAAATTACGGAAATAAAGACCATATAACAAATTAACCAAGCGGCACTTCTCAGCTGCTGACGCCAGTTTGTCTTTTGATAGCGCCATTCATAGTAGAGATAAATCGGTAAACCAAGCGCAATCACAAAGATTACCTGAACTGTTGTTGGCCACATTGTCCAATAAATTGCCAATCCCGTTACCACGAATGCAAATGGTGCTAACCACTTCATATAGTTAGGCGCAAATGGTCGCTTTAAGTCCGGTGCCATTTTTCGTAAAGAAATAACTGTTACTGGCCCAGTTAAGTAAGCGATCAGAGTTGAACCAGTGATGACCGTTGCCAATAAGCTCCAGTTTCTAAAGACATTTACCAAAATCGTGGCTAAAATCAAGTCCGCTACCATGGCAAACCGTGGAATCATATAGCGCCGCTCCAACCGGCCAAGCCATTTTGGTAGGTGTCCAGTATGAGTCATTGCTGCTAATGCTCGGGATGCTGTTGCTACAAACGCAACTCCTGTCCCAAATGGTGAGACAAACGCATCCATGTATAAGAGAATTGCTAACCAATTTAAGCTCAGCAAAATTGCAATATCAGCAAATGGTGACGCAAAGTTAATCCCATGCCAGCCGCTCTTTGCTAGTGATGCAGGACTAACTGCACCGATAAATGCAACTTGAAGCAGAATGTAAATTGCAGCGGTTATCAGCATTGAGATGAGGACTCCCCGGACAATATTCTTATGGGGGTTCACCATTTCACCACCCATATTAATAACTGTTTGGAAAGCATCATAGGACATAATGATCCCTGATACTGCTGCCGCTTCAAAAAGCGAACGACTTCCATATGGCATAAACGTCTGAATGTTGTGACCAAAGTTCTCAGTATGAAAGCCGCTGATAATCAACATAATAATCGTTAAAGTTGGCAACAGAATTTTAAAAACTGAAATCAAATTTGTAAACCGGGTCATTAATTTAACAGACCAAAAGTTAATCAAGGTAAAGATCAGCATAAAGATGAATACAACAAACATCCCCATTGAAGTAATATTTCCCCCGCTAACAAAATGATGCGTCCAGTTAGCCCATGACCACGGCCACGAACTCATATATTGAACTGATGCAACTGCTTCCATTGGAACAAGGGTAATCAATGAAATCCAGTTAGCCCAAGCGGCGACAAAACCTAGTAGCGAGCCATGACTATACTGTGCATAGCGACTCATCCCCCCGCTTTCTGGAAACATTGCTCCTAATTCAACATAGGTTAATGCAATGCTAATTATAATTACCGCACCAATAATCCATGAAATAATGGCCGCTGGTCCGGCAACTTTAGCAGCGGTTCCGGCACCAAATAACCATCCAGAACCAATTAACGAATTTAGGGCTAACATCACAGCGGAAAATAACGTTATTTTATGCCCTCTCATCTTATCCATGCTTTTCTCCCCTATTAATTGCTTTTTTGAATAGATAACTAATCATACCACTAACTCTAACACTTTATTATTAAAATCGAAAAAGAGCTGGATTTTTTGATAAACGTATAACTATTATTTATTTTTTGTAAGATATAATACTATTTCGTTTTAATTGATTTATTTCGTACATCGTTTGATAATATAAGTGATATTTGTTGTAGATTAAGATGATGGGAGGAGAAAAAATGATTGATCATGCTACCAAACGATCCGATGAGATCGTTGTTAGCAAAAAGTATAAATACTTTATGGTTTTTCTTTGTATGTTAACTCAAGCCATTCCGTATGAAGTAGCGCAAACAATTCAACCACTGTTTGTACACCCAATCGTTAATACTTTTCATTTTACGTTAGCTTCATACACGTTAATTTTTACCTTCGGAGCGGTGGCTGCTTCGTTTACTTCGCCATTTATTGGTAAAGGATTAGAAAAATTCAATTTTAAGCTGATGTATCTTATCGGGATCATCTTATCAGCATTGGCTTACGTTGTTTTTGGAATCAGCACTAAGCTTCCTGAATTTTACGCTGCCGGGATTCTCTGTATGATCGGTTCAACATTCTATTCTGGCCAAGGTGTGCCATGGGTTATTAACCACTGGTTTCCATTTGAAGGTCGTGGTGCTGCGTTAGGAGTAGCCTTTTGTGGTGGTTCAATCGGTAATATCTTCATGCAGCCAATTACCCAAAATCTTCTTAGTCACTACATGACTGGTAATGCAAAGACTGGTCACCTGATTTCCATGGCTCCATTTTTCTACTTTGCTGGAATGTTATTAATTGTTGGTTTAATTATTACTTTCTTTATTCGAACACCAAAGAAAGATGAGACAGTTGTTTCGGAAGCCGAAATTAAAGCTGGTAAAGAGGCCGCAGCAAAGAAAAAGGCTAGTGAATTTCAAGGCTGGACAAGTAAGGAAGTTATTCAGATGAAGGAATTCTGGATCTTCAGCATTGGTTTTCTGATCATCGGCCTTGGCTTAGCCTCGCTTAATGAAGACTACGCTGCCTTTCTTGATACTAAGTTGACCCTTACAAAGGTTGGCCTAATTGGCTCAATGTACGGTGTCGGGGGATTAATCGGTAATATCACCGGTGGGATTCTCTTTGATAAATTCGGTACCGCTAAATCAATGTCTTACGCCGGAGTAATGTATGTCTTAGCTATTTTAATGATGATTATTATTAGTTTTCTCTCCTTCGGTAATAAGATGAATATGATTGCTGGATGCGGTTATGCCATCTTCACTGGATTAGCAGTCTTTAGCTATATGTCGGGACCTGCCTTTATGGCCAAGGATCTCTTCGGTGCCAAAGAGCAAGGGGTTATGCTTGGATATATTGGTTTAGCCTATGCAATTGGCTTTGCAGTCGGTGCACCCCTTTTCGGAATGATCCGAGATAGTGCTAATTTTACAGTTGCATGGTGTGTAATGATGATCTTTGTTGTTGTTGGTTTCCTGCTACTTGTTTCTGCTGCTGTCAAAATAAAGCATCGTCAGAAAGAACTTATTAACAATAACCATTAGTTCTAACGCATAAAGGAGGAATTAAATTGCCTAGTTCATCATCAACAGCTAACCATCCTACACGGACAGTTAGTAACGCTTATAAATATTTCATGGTCTTCCTATGTATGCTAACTCAGGCCATTCCTTATGGGATTGCCCAAAATATTCAGCCACTGTTTA
The DNA here is from genome assembly GCF_932750685.1 of Limosilactobacillus urinaemulieris. Taxonomy (NCBI): domain Bacteria; kingdom Bacillati; phylum Bacillota; class Bacilli; order Lactobacillales; family Lactobacillaceae; genus Limosilactobacillus; species Limosilactobacillus urinaemulieris. The sequence continues at coordinate 215,481 of NZ_CAKOBX010000001.1, forward strand.
TTCACCCATTGGTTAACACATTTCACTTTACACTTGCTTCTTATACCCTAATTTTCACTTTTGGGGCGGTTGCTGCTTCAATTACCTCACCATTTATTGGTAAAGGACTGCAAAAGTTTAACTTTCGGTTAATGTATATTATTGGGATTGCCTTATCTGCATTAGCCTACGTTATCTTTGGCTTTAGTACCAAGCTTTCCGGGTTTTATACGGCAGCGATCGTTTGTATGATTGGTTCAACATTCTTCTCCGGCCAAGGGGTTCCGTGGGTTATTAATCACTGGTTCCCACTAAAGGGCCGGGGTGCCGCATTAGGAATTGCCTTTTGTGGTGGCTCAATCGGTAATATTTTCTTACAACCAGTTACTCAGGGAATTTTAAAGCATTATATGACAGGAAATACTAAAACTGGTCATTTGCTTTCAATGGCGCCATTCTTTTACTTTGCTATTGCCCTTTTAATTACTGGTATAATTATCGCTTGCTTTATTCGGACACCAAAGAAAGACGAAGAAGTTGTTTCAGAAGCTGAAATCAAAGCGGGGAAAGCTGCCGCTGCCGAAAAGAAAGCCAAGGAATTTCAAGGTTGGACTGGTAAAGAAGTCCTTAAAATGAAGGAATTCTGGGTATTCAGTCTCGGCTTCTTAATTATCGGTCTCGGTTTGGCCTCATTAAATGAAGATTACGCTGCATTCCTTGATACTAAGCTTTCTCTAACTGAAGTTGGCTTAATTGGTTCAATGTACGGAATTGGTTGTCTAATCGGTAACGTTTCTGGCGGAATTCTTTTCGATAAATTCGGAACAGCAAAGTCAATGGCATACGCTGGTTGTATGTATGTTCTTTCTATTGCCATGATGATTTTCGTTAGTCATCAACCATTCGGTGCCCACAGTAGTAAAGTTGCCGGGATTGCATATGCGATATTCTGTGGATTGGCTGTCTTCAGCTATATGTCAGGACCAGCATTCATGGCAAAGGATCTTTTCGGTTCTCGTGAACAAGGGGTCATGCTTGGATACATTGGTTTAGCTTATGCTATCGGATATGCCATCGGTGCTCCACTCTTCGGTATCATCAAAGGAAAAGCTAGCTTTACTGTTGCTTGGTACTTTATGATGGCATTCATTATTATCGGCTTCATCCTCTTAGTCTTCGCCGTTGTTCGAATTAAGCGTTACCAGAAGCAATATATAGCTAGTCATAAAGAAACTAATTAATGGAGGTCTTTAATATGTGTACAGGTTTAAGATTTACTGATCCAGAAGGAAATTTATATTTTGGACGAAACTTAGATGTTGGAATTGATTACGGTAAAAAGTTAATCATCACTCCTCGTAACTATCCGCTTCCTTATAAGTTCTTAGATGATAGCAAAACCGTTAAGGCTACTATCGGGATGGGAATTGTCATGGATGATTACCCATTATACTTTGACTGTTGTAACGAAGATGGGCTGTGCATTGCTGGTCTGAATTTCCCTCACTATGCCCAATTTAGTGATGGTCCAGTTGAAGGTAAGACGAACCTCGCCCCTTACGAATTAATGATGTGGGTCACCCAAGAATTTTCATCAGTTGCCGAAGTCAAACAGGCACTTAAGAACGTTAACTTGGTTAATAAAGCTCTGATTGACTCTCTTCCGGTTGCTCCACTTCACTGGCTTATCAGTGATCAGCACGAAGCCATCGTTCTTGAACAATCACGACAATATGGTTTACGCGTATTTGAAAACCATTTAGGAGTCCTCACTAACAGTCCTGACTTTGCATGGCAAATGACTAATCTTTGTAATTACACTGGCTTAACTCCTCACGATGCTAAGCCACAGACCTGGACAAAGCAAAATATCATTCCGCTAGGCGTTGGGACTGGAAGCATCGGTCTCCCCGGTGACAGCGTTCCAGCATCACGGTTTGTTAAGGCTGCATATTTAAATGCTAACTATCCTACAGTTGAAGGTGAAACTGCAAACGTAGCAAAATTCTTCAACATTCTTAAAGCTGTTGCCATGGTCAAAGGAAGCGTCGTTAACGTTAAGGGAAAGTATGAGTATACCGTTTATACTGCTTGTTACTCTGCCAAGACTAAGACTTACTACTATAACCTTTACAACGACTTTAACCTTCATTCTTGCCAGCTCACTGATGATCAGATTAATAGTAATAAGCTGATTGTGATGGACGCCTAGCTGAATACTGGAAGTTAACTTTATTATTCGGGATAACTATTCTGAACTTAAAAGTTAACTTCCAGTTTTTTTGTTAAAATAGTCTAAAACGAAAGGCATCATTATGAATTATTTCATCACTAGCCGTGAAGACATCAAAACTTCAGCAATTGAACTGGCTCAAGTTAAACGACTACAGATTTTTGATTACCTTCATCAACCAGCTAAAATTATAACCATGTATTATAATTTTGCTCACCTTGATGCTGAGAACAAATTAGGCACTAGCGGACGGGTAATTAATCTTTTTCAATTTTATCAACGACTTCCTTATCATATGGATCCGAACTTCGATCAACCCCTTATTAAGCAAATTTTAAATGTTCCAGGCTATCAGGTAAAAGGCAACCAGGCTGAACGCAATGGGAAAGTCAGAATTAGAGTAAATCAAGATAATAACCGTCTTTACTATGTCGATTATTTAGATCAGTATGGGTTTACTGATCGACGTGACTACTATGATTGTGGCTGTAAAACTTATACCGAATTTTTTGAAGATCGCGCCCGGCTAGTTTGTCGGCAATATTATGATCAATCAGGAGCGGTCAAAATAACTTATCATTATCGTGGTGGTCAGGGAAACGTCCCCGTCCTTACTTTGATCCAATTGGTTGATCAGAATCGAGAACTACAATTTGATAACCAAGACGAATTCCGCGCATACTTTCTTGATCAGTTAGTTGCTAACGATCCTGATGCACTGCTAATTAACGATCGTTCTGACGTTACACTAACCGCTTTTCGGTTAATGAATACTTCTCCCCGACGCTACCAGTTTTTTCACTCTGCATTTACCGTGGACGGACAAAGCAACAGTAAGATCTCACCTGTTTACCAGCCCATTAGTGATATGCTAACTCAAGGACAACTAACCGGATTAATCTCATCAACGAAACGCGAAGCAATGGATGCCAGTCACCGTTTCAATACCAATATGAGTTTCAATATTCCAGTAACCTTCCTTAATCAAGGGCAACTTGAAAAAAGGATTCCAGATGCACAACGACAGGTCGGTCATTTCATTGCCGTTGCCCGCCTTACAAAGGTTAAACAACTTGATCAGCTAATTAATGTTATTATCCGTCTCCATAAAGATTTTCCCAAAGTACAATTAGATATCTACGGCTATTCCGATGGTTGGAACAATTATCAAACAGCGAACGATCTTAAAAAGATTGTTAATAATCAAGGTGCTGACCATTATATTCATTTCCGTGGTTATCAACATGATCTTACTCGCGTCTATGAAACCGCCCAAGCTGAAATTTTAACAAGTCAGTATGAAGGATTTGCCATGGCACTATTAGAAGCGCAGGGGCATGGTTGTCCAGTAATTAGTTACGATATTAATTACGGCCCTGCTGAGATCATTGATAATAACATTAGTGGTAAACTGCTTCCAGCTAATGATTGTGACGCCCTTTATCAAAGTTTGCGTCAACTACTAGTTAATCCTAAATTATTTCACCGGTACACGCAAAATGCTCAACATGCCGCTGCTAAATTTTCCCTCAATGAAGTGGCTAAAAAGTGGCAGGATTTTCTCAAAAAAGCGTAATCAAATAACCTTTCTCGTAAAAAAGGCCTCCAGAGCTAAACTCTGAAGGTCTTTTATAGTCTAAAAGAAATAATTATTAGTTTCTCACTATTAAATTAATCACGCCGTTTCCGACTAATTTTGCCAAGTCCAAACGCAGAGAGTAAGCCCATGATGCCTAATGCTAATGCGCCATGACTATTTTCATTACCAGTTTGTGGTAACTGAGTACTCTTTTGCTTCTTAGCCATTACCAGTGAGCTAGAAGCTTGTCCTTGACTAACTACTTTTGGTTGGTCACCTGTTGTTTGTGTAACTTGCGTCGGCTGAGTGACTTGCGTTGGCTGCGTGACCTGCGTCGGCTGAGTGACCTGCGTTGGCTGCGTCACCTGCGTCGGTTGGGTAACCTGCGTTGGTTGCGTCACCTGCGTCGGCTGAGTGACCTGCGTCGGCTGAGTGACCTGCGTTGGCTGCGTTGGCTGCGTCACTTGTGTCGGTTGCGTCACCTGCGTCGGCTGAGTGACTTGCGTTGGCTGCGTCACTTGCGTTGGCTGTGTTACCTGTGTTGGCTGCGTCACTTGCGTCGGCTGAGTGACTTGCGTTGGCTGACCACTTGGCTGTTGCATATAAACAACGTAACCGTCTGGAAGCTTATCTTGCCAGTCAGCACTACTTGGATCAACAGCAATAATACCAGTATCTTGATCTAAACTAGCTTTATGTTGCCATTGCTCTTTGCCTTTACCAATAGTATCAGGTGAATCTACCTTAGCAAACTCATATTTACCATTATCTTCGGTAATACCAGAATGATCGCCATCAACTGTCCACGTTTCCTTAGCCGGATTTTCAGTAGTTGGCTCAATCACAACATTATATGTCCAATCGCCAATCTTAAGAGTCTTTACATTAACCCGCTTACCATCATGATCAGTGTAGTAAGTACCAGTTAAAATTACCTTTTGTGTTGTTGGGTCTTGTAGAACTTGACCTTGAGTTACATCGTCACTATCCTTCTCAACACCAACATAATGGATCGTCCGTTCAGCTTGCTTAGTTTCGGTCTGCTTATTAGCAATTCTCATTAAGTAAACGTATTGGTCCTGTACATCCTTGGTCAATTTTTGTTTACCTAATTGATCACCAGCTGGATTTTCAACTAAAGCATAACCTTCATCAGCGTAGTTCTTCCATAAATTGGCAGTTCTATCGGGTGTTTCACCCACAATACCATTAATATCGGTAACTCCATGACCTAAGTCAGTACCATCAGTTGACTTAAAGTCAGTTATTTGACCTTTAGCTACTAAATCAGTCACATCACGGTAATAGATATTGTAACTACCCTCTGGCTTGTAAATTAAGTAGCCATCTTTAACCTTAAATTGACCGTCTTTACCAGTAATTGTTCCATTCTTCAAGGCAGCTTGCCAATCAGAATCTAGGGCTTGTTCATCGTTATCCTCTTGTGATGCTAAATGCCAAGCGTCCTTACCTTCACCGATTGTTTTCGGAGTATCAATTTTATCTAAGGAAATATTGCCATTATTAACAGTTACCTGATCGTCCTTTGCTGGAGCTACTGGAGTCCATTTAATAGCGACACTATCGCCTTCATCACCCTTAGCAGCTTCAACTTGGTGACCATCTTTATCTGTAATTGTTTCGTGATCAGCAACTTTCTTCCCAGTAACGGCATCTACCCAAACTTTTCCAGTAAACTTAGCTGTTTGGGTTGTCTTACCTTGTAAGTCCTTGCCGTCTTTGGAATTAGCCTTGTAATATACGTCACGAGTAACAGTAACTGTTAAAGTTGACGGATCAACAGCTGGTTTACCATCCTTATCTTTTGGTACATCAGTTGTCTTAGGAGTTACCTCAACCGCCTTATGTTTCAAGTAAACATAAACATCTTCAGTAGGTTTAGAAATTACCCCACTCGTGGCAGCATCAGGAACAGCTTCAGCTAAAACGTAATTATCTTTAGCATAATCCCAAAGCTCATTCTTGTATCTATCACCATAATTCTTTTTAGTAATATTTTGCTGAGTACCTGAAATTTCTGTACCATTATTAGGCGTGAAGTGTCCATCAGCTTCCTTGCCATTAACATCAATGTAGTGGATATTTACACTACCTTGCTTGTGAGTGACATAAATAGTAAATAGTTTAGGCTCAGTTTCACTAAAGTTACCGTTGATCTTATCAGTCGCCATTAACTTGCTATCATCTGCTTTGTTCAAAACAACATCATAGTTTGGAAATTCTGTAGCTAAATTCTTGATAATACTTTGATATTTTTGCTCTAAGGTTTCTGAACTCTTACCTGATGGATCAGACAAACTAGTAGCAATATCTTCATCTTGACCACCAATGCCTAATTTAGTGGTTGTTACTAGTGGCTCTTTCTCTACCGTACCATTTTCGTCTTCTACAAGGACTTGATAATTTGCCGGATATTGAGCTTGTTTCTTAAGAAATACATAGTAGTTTAGTGTTGCATATAAATATCCAGCATATCTCATCCCCGCATCATTTCCGTCGTATGATCTATTACCTTGATCACTGTCTAAAACATCAAATTGATGCTTACCACGAGTTTGCTTATCGCGTTGAACAACAACATATCCCTCTTTAGCTAATTTAGAGATAATGTCATTATCTTTATTTGTATTGTCAAAGGGTTGATCAACATTAGCTAAGTTAAAGATCGATGGCGGATTTCCTTGAGCATCTGTTTCTAATTCTTGCCCCATATAAACACTATAAACACCATACTTACTTGTTGCAGGATCAAGCTTGTAACTAATATTTGCATCTTCTGGATTAAGGTGGTCTACTCCAGTTACATCCACATAGTGAATTTGTACCTTCGCACCACTACCATCCTCTGGCAATAGAATAGGAGCGTAGTGTAAGTTCAAGATTTGAGGACTAGGATCCTGCATCTTTTTAGCATCATATTCAGTATTATCAAAAACCCAAGTTTGATCAGCTGGAATACTGATATACTGACGTCCCGATTCATCAGTCGATACTTTCCAATTTTCATCACCAGTAATTTTTACTTTGTATGGTGTCGTTTCTGCTGTATACCCATCTGGAGTTAAATAAAGTTTATTATCCCCACCATATTGTGAAGGGCCACTAACTAAATAATTAAGAATCGGTAGTAAAACACTATCACTAGAATAGTAAAAACCTGATAATCCTTGACTCGGATCATAATTTTTCGTCAATTCTACAGTAAATGTAAGTTCATGCTTCTTCCCTTGAGAATCGGTGTACGCATAACTTGCTTTATCAATACGATAACCTGTACGTTGGTACACCAGCAATTGACTTAGATAAGAGTTAGAATCATCTTGTGGTATAGACGGCGTGTGTTTAATTGGGTTACCGTTTTCATCATAGTCATATTGACCAACTGAATAGTTAACTGGACTTCCATTATTATACAAAGCATTATATGTGCCTGAACCATTCGTTTTAGTCGGTAAAACAGCATTCCCTGTCTCACCTTGTATCTTAAAGTAATCGGTGCCTGATTTATCAGCATCCTCTGTCGTTTCAGGCAAAGCAAACTTCTTTGTTACGGGATCTCTTCTATATGGGTCGTTATCACTCAAGATATAGAATTCTTGTTTTCTTTCTTGAATTGGCGTATAAACTACAAAGAAATTCTGAGAATACTCTGCTGGAATATTTCCATCAGTAACTGAATCATATTTTCCGTTAGCCCTTAAGGCATCGGCTAAAGTATCATAAGCTGAAAGAGTCCCATCATTTACATGACTCAATAAAGAGGATTGTGACAATGAATGAACAGCTTCACCTTCTGTACTTTCATAGTCTTGAGAAAGGGCCATTAAATTTTGCTGATTTGAATAGTAAATCTTGTAGTTATAACCATCACGCTTCAAATCAGCATCAGTTAGCCTGAACTTAATATCCGTATCACTATTCTTACCAGATGATGAATCTAATATCTGATTTGGTTTACCTAATCCTTGACCTATCAAAACCAAATTAGCATGGTTAAGTCCATACTTAATGACGATAGTTTGAACAAATTCAAAGGTGTTCTCGGCAACTTTACCATCAACTACTTTTTTAACATCATTATTGCCAACAATATTATATAGTTCACCAGGAGTATTTAACTTAATGCCATCAGTATTCAAAGAAGTTCGAACAGCATTGAGCAATAATGAACCGTAAACTAGAGATGTTTTCCAATTAATTTGATCTAATTGATTGGTAGTAGTATTAGTAGCAGCTTGAAACATTAAACCGTTAACTACATTTGGAAATTCATATTCGCTTAGGGTTAACTTATCTCCAATATTTGAGAAATCATTAATAGTTAATACTTTCCCTGTTAATGGATTATATGATCCTGTAATTTCAACTGGATCTAATTCCTTATTATCGTCTGGCTTAAGTGGCACACCTGGCTTATCGATATCCTCAAATTTAACAATTCTTTTAACTATTATTTTCTTAGTAAAAGTCTCTGCCTTAACCAAATTATAAACAACCGTATCACCATCAAAATCATACATTACCGTTTTGCCAAATTCGGCCGGATTATTTACACGATTGTCTGGATACTTAGTATTTGAATTTTCAATGTTAGCACCAGATTCAACATCTAATACATATCCATCTGGAATTGCATCGATCACTGCTTTAGGGATTAAAGCATAATTCTTATTCTTAACGGCATCATCAAAGTCACTATTCTTAGTTGCTTTAATAAAATCAGTCTTTTGCATTGTATCTTTACCATCTTGGTAAGTATGACTTAATTCAGGAATAGCGATATCTGCCTGACTATTATCATTAAAGTGTAGCTTAAAGTTCACAATTGATTGACCTGTAATTGTAACTGAAGCAGAATCCTTACTTCCAGCAGCTATTACAATTGGCTTTAGCAAATCTGTCCATACAACGGAAGAAGCATATACCGTCTTATTGTTATCATGAACAAAATTAGGGTCATAGCCATCAAGATTAAGGCCATAAACTGTATCCCCTGGAATTTCATCGATCGTGGCCATAACGGTCTTAACATTTGACCAGTCGTTTATTTGATCAGCACTAACAAAGTGGGTCATCAGGTCAGAGTCATCTGAATTAAGCTGAGTTAAGTCTAGATTTTCTGTCGAATAATAAATTCGTACTCCCTGAGATACGGTTTGGTTAGTAGTAATATTTTTTACTTTAGCTGAATTCCCGTCTTTCAACTTAAAATCAAATTCAGACTTCTTATCATCCGTTCCAGGAACATGAGCAATAATCACTGCATCATGTTCTGCCTTGGATTCAGAATTAACTAAAACATTAGAGATTACCATTTCTGATGAACCCTTATCATCAGATTGGCCTTGCATAGTTAAATCTTTATTTTGGTTACCTTGGGCTTGAGTTTTTGGATAAACACCTGTTGCGGCAATAACACTCCAATCACCCCAAGCAAGCTGGTAGGCATTAGTAGAGTTTTCTACAAAAGGCAACTTATCAGGATTTGTTAGTGCAGGATAGCTATAATTTCTTTCACCATCAGGCAATACTACATAGACCTGATAATTACTACTCAAGTTATTATGAGTAATTAAATTAGAATTATCTAGGTTGATTCTCCATTGTGTACTTGGATCCTTCCGACTAAAATCACCCACAATCTTAACAACATTCCGCCCATTAATTCTCAGTTCAGATACCTTTGCATTCTTAGGTAAGTCTGCACTATTAAAGACTGCATTAGTTGGCAGTACCACATAATAGGTCAATTTTTCTGGATCATTTAGGAAATCACTCGCATAGGAATATATAGATCCAGCATTCTTGGTTCCAGGTTGCTTATTGGTCTGGGATTCCGATGCACTAATTTGATTGTTGTGAATTTCAGGCTTTACCGGAATTTTTTCAACAATTTTCTGATTTTGGGTAAAAGTGGCTGGCTCACCTGGTGATGCAATTCCACTGGCAGTTAAATGGAGTTCAGTGTGTAAGTTATTACCTGCTTTTACTTCAGAGCCATCTTGGTAGTTCTTAGCCAAAACCCCGTTCAAGCCAAAATTATTTACTGAATCAAAGGCAATTAGTTTATCAAATACTAATTGAACGTTTTTGATCTTCTTTCCAGCCGTTGCACTAAGTAACGTTGATGAACTACCTGCATTAAATGTCCCCGTCTGCTTACTACCATCATCTAAAGTAAAGGTATAAGAGAAACTGTGTTTTGTATCATTCACCGATAAGCCACTAATGTCCATCCCATCAGGAACATCGATCGTTGCTTGAACATCAGTTAAATCATAAGGACTATTATTAGTAATATTGATGTATTTATTTAGATCGTGGTTAGTCTTATTTTCAATTGCCGTTACTGGCTTTTGGGTATCAAGATCACCATTTTGATCATATTCATAAGCATCCGGTCCGATGTTGCCTGAAAAAATATCGCCCGCTGGAACCTTATCTAGTCCATGGTCTTGTCCCAAAATTATCACTGACACAGGATTAACCGTATCGCTTACACTATCATTGTTTCCTGTTTCTTGGGTTACTTTAGGATTAACATTACTTGCTAGCGGAGTATCTCCCTTGGGGACATCCATCTTAAACTGACCAATGATTTCAAAATCTAAAGAAGATGAATATCTAATCTTTAGATTTTTTAGCTGTTCGTTAGACAATTGTGGCAAATTAATCTTTACGACATTACCATCCTGAGTTACAGAAACATTATATGATTTTCTCAAGTTAGTAATCGCATTATTAGTAGCATCTGTATTTAACACAAAATGATCGGGCATCGGAATTTCTAACGTTGTCCCGTGATTAAATTGCGGATAAAAAGTACTAATAATTGGTTTCCAAACATAATCCGTATTAGCCAGAATTGCCTTATTCGTTACTTCTTTACCTGCCGTTGTATATATGGCTTCATTACTAGAATATACACCGTCTTTATGTTTCCAAGCTAAGCTTACATAAGTAGAGACTTTTTGATTAAATTCGACTGTCTTAAGTAATTGGTCATTCTTATACAAATAAGCCTTACGTTTAAATGTACCAGTTGAATGAAGCTTACTTGTATCAAAAGAACTATTTGTAGACAAAATAATTGGCTGCGTATTGGCATTATCCTTAGTAAAAGTATCAGTTAGTACCCACTGTTTATTGGCTTTATCGTAAGCTAAACTTCCGTTCCCGTAATCACCTTGGAATTGACCAAAATCAACTGTATCAATTCCATTGCCATCTGAGTCGGTTGCGTCAAAGCCATCACTGGTTTCGGGGATGACGACTTTGTAAATATCCCCCGCCCTAGCCTCATTGGTATTGAAGTTAAAGGTAATGTCATTACCTGAATTAATATCAGTCTTATCAGCTGTAAATTCAGTATGTTTTACTTGGCTATTACCATCTTGAGTTTTCTGTTCCTTAACAGCATCCTGCGTAAGTGGTTGTTGTGTCTGAGTTGAATTAAGAGTCGTCGTTTCCGCAGTTGACTTTGATTTCTCCGAATTCTGAGCATTATCGCCTTGCTTATTTGATAAGCTAACCGTCTTTTCAGACTGAATAGCTACCGCTGAAGAGGATGCACTTTCCGAAGAATCCGTTTCAGGCTTAACCGGTGAATTGCTATCAGCGTGGGCTACCGTACTTCCTCCAATAACAATAGTCGTTCCTAGTAAAACTGAAGCAACGCCAACTGTAAGTTTTCTTAATCCGAAACGTTGACGTTGCTTTTCCATTTTACGTAAATATTCTTGAGTATTTCTACTAGACAATGTCCATTTCCTCCCCATTAGCTAACTATCTAATAATTAAAACTATAACTTCAATCGATTTAATTAATTATACGATCAATTTAACCTATTGAAAACTAATTCCAACAACTCAAACGATAAGCAAAAAGACTGCCAGCCCCTCGCTTTTTAACGAAGGACCGACAGTCTTTTAATTAATTAAATTTAATCTGTGATTAGCGGAATTACATCATTCCACCCATTCCAGCACCTGGTTGAGGAGCTGGAGTTTGGTTATCATTTGGGTCTGGCTTGTCAGCAACAACTGCTTCAGTAGTCAACAATAATGCGGATACTGATGCAGCGTTTTGAAGTGCAGAACGTGTAACCTTAGTTGGGTCAACAATTCCGGCTTCAACCATATCTTCAAACTTGCCATCAGCAGCGTTGTAACCGATTCCTGGCTTTTCGCTCTTCAATTGGTTAACAATTACTGAGCCTTCAACACCGGCGTTTTCAGCAATTTGACGAACTGGTGCTTCCAAAGCATCCTTAACGATGTTAACACCAGTAGCTTCATCGCCAGTAGCCTTAATGTCATCTAATGCTGGAAGAACGTTTACTAAGGCAGTACCACCACCAGGAACGAAACCTTCTTGAACAGCAGCCCGGGTAGCATTCAAGGCATCTTCAATCCGGTACTTCTTTTCCTTCAATTCGGTTTCAGTTGCAGCACCAACCTTAACAACAGCAACACCGCCAGAAAGCTTTGCAAGACGTTCTTGAAGCTTTTCCTTGTCAAAGTCAGAAGTTGACTTACTAATTGCTTGCTTAATTTGGTCAACCCGTTCAGTGATTGCTTCCTTGGAGCCCTTACCATCAACAATAGTAGTACTGTCCTTAGTAACGGTTACCTTGTTAGCTTGACCAAGTTGATCAACGGTAGCATCCTTCAAGCTCATTCCTAAGTCATCAGAAATAACAGTACCACCAGTCAAAACAGCGATATCTTGCAATTGAGCCTTCCGCCGGTCACCAAATCCTGGAGCCTTAACAGCAACAACGTTAAAGGTTCCCCGAATCTTGTTCAAAACAAGGGTTGGCAGTGCTTCACCAGTAATGTCATCAGCGATAATTAAGAGTGAACGACCTTCTTGAACAACTGATTGGAGAAGTGGCAAAATGTCTTGAATATTGCTAATCTTCTTGTCAGTAATCAAAATGTATGGGTTATCCAAATCAGCTTCCATCTTATCATTGTCGGTAACCATGTATTGTGACATGTAACCGCGATCGAAGCTCATCCCTTCAACAACGTCAACGCTGGTTTCAACACCACGAGAATCTTCAATAGTGATAACACCATCGTTACCAACCTTTTCCATTGCATCGGCAATCAACTTACCAACTTCTGGGTTAGCAGCTGAAATTGAAGCGATTTGTGCAATGTCGTCCTTGGTCTTAACGTCATGGGACATCTTCTTTAATGCTTCAACAGCAGCTTCAGTAGCCTTGTCAATTCCCCGACGAATACCAACTGGGTTAGCACCAGAAGTAACGTTCTTCATTCCGGCATTAACAATTGCTTGGGTCAAAACAGTAGCAGTGGTAGTACCGTCACCAGCAATGTCATTGGTCTTGGAAGCTACTTCAGAAACAAGCTTAGCACCCATGTTTTCAAAATGATTTTCTAATTCGATGCTCTTAGCGATTGTAACACCATCATTAGTAATGGTTGGTGTGCCATAGCTTTGTTCAAGGACAACGTTCCGTCCCTTTGGTCCCATAGTGGTCTTAACTGTGTCAGCTAATTTATCAACACCGCGAAGCATTGAGCTCCGTGCATCTTCAGAAAACTTAATTTCTTTTGCCATTTTTTTATTCACCTCATATTAATATTAATGCTGTCATCAACTAAACCCTAGCTACTTATTCAACAATAGCAACAAGGTCCTTTTCATGAACAACGAGGTACTTTTCGCCGTCGTATTCAACTTCATTTCCGGCATACTTATCAAAGAGGACGCGATCGCCTTCCTTAACAACTGGTGCTAACTTTTCTCCATTATCTAAAGTCCGTCCAGCACCAACAGCAATTACCTTTCCTGTAGTAGGCTTTTCCTTAACGTTAGAAGCAAGAACAATGCCACCAACAGTCTTTTCTTCTTCTGTTTCTGCTTTAAGAAGAACGCGATCTCCTAATGGTTTTAACACGTTAATCCCTCCATTTTGATAAATTCCATACTCAAATTAGCACTCTCATGTACCAAGTGCTAATTACATTTTCTACTATACCATTTTTAGAGTTGATTGCAACCAATATGCTCTTCAGACGATGCTAACTAAAAAGTCGTCGGTAATTACATCTAGCGTAACTACCGACGATTCTATAATTTAGATTGTTTTCTCATCATGATTATTTTCAGCATAATTCTTGATGAAGTAGATTAACGTTTGGAGTTCATTAGTTAAGTCAATATTTTGCACTTGAACATTCTTTGGAACCGAGAGACGAACTGGCGTAAAGTTCAAAATCCCTTTTACCCCAACGCTAACTAATTGATCCGCAACCTTTTGAGAAGTTGAGCTTGGAACAGTTAAAATCACGGCATCGATCTGCTGTTCCTTAATTTGCTTTTGCATCTCACTTGCTGGGTAAATTGGGATCCCGCTCTTTACAGTATTTGCTAATTCCGGCTTAGTATCGAACGCTGCACTAATCCGCAAGTTAGTATCTTGATGGAAATTATAGTTAAGGAGCGCACTTCCTAATGAGCCGACACCAACAAGGGCCACGTTAGTAAGGGTATCCTGATTTAGGATTCCCTTGAAGAAGTTCAACAGGCTCTCAACATCATAACCATAGCCCCGCTTTCCCAATTCACCAAAATAAGAAAAGTCACGACGGATGGTTGCGGAATCAACCTGAACCGCTTCTGAAAGCTCCGTCGATGAAACTCGTCGCTTATTTGCACTCAATAGTACACTAAGGTAACGGTAATAAATTGGTAAACGTTTTGCCGTTGCCTTAGGAATTTTCTTGGTAACCATTCTTTATTATTCCTCCTACGATTTTTATGTTATTCAACATTAGTGAGCTTAAAATCTTTACTCAATTTTGCTAGTTTGTGAAATCCAATTCTCTTATTATTCTAGCAACAAACTCTCCTATTGTGAACACTCAAACAAAATTATTTTTAAAAAATTTTTCATTTGCTTAATCGTTAACGTAATTTGTAGGTTAAACTTTGTGAAATCAAGGTCAACCAGCGTATAATGGAAAAGTACATCTTTTGAAGAACGAGGTAAACAAAATGATTCTTTTGCAAGCCAATAATGTAATGCGTCGCTTTGGCGCGGATGTCCTCTTTCATGACATCAATCTCCAAATTCAAGAACATGGACGAACTGCCCTTGTCGGTCGTAATGGTGCCGGAAAAACGACCCTATTAAAAATGATTGCCGGAATCACTAGTCCTGATGAAGGGACAATTTCTAAGAGCAAGAACCTGACTATCGGTTACCTAGCCCAGGATCAAGGATTGGACAGCCAAAATAGTATCTGGGCTGAGCTTGACCTAGTGTTTGCTCCCCTCCATAAAATGGAAAAGCAAATTCACCAGTTGGAAGACCAATTAGCTTCACTCGATCCAACAACGAAAGAATTTCAACTAACTACGGAAAAATATTCCCAACTCCAATCCGCTTTCAAGAAACAGGGTGGTTTTGAGTACGAGTCGCGAATGCGGGGAATCTTAAAAGGATTTGGATTTGAAGAGGCTGATTACCAAACCGCGATTAATTCCTTATCTGGGGGACAAAAGACAAAGCTGGCTCTTGCTAAGATCCTTCTGCAGTCTCCTGACCTTTTGATCCTAGATGAACCAACAAACCACTTAGATATGAACGTCCTTGCATGGTTAGAAGATTATCTAAAAAGCTACCAAGGCGCACTCCTTGTTGTTTCTCACGACCGGTACTTCCTTGACCGAGTTGTTTCCGATATTTATGATCTCGATAACCATACATTGCGGCATTATACCGGTAATTACACCCAATTTATGCAACACAAGCAGGAATGGCTTACCGCTGAATGGAAGCACTATGAACAGCAACAAAAGAAGATTGCGAAGCTTGAAGACTTTGTCAATCGCAACATTGTTCGGGCATCAACCACAAAACGTGCTCAAGCGCGCCGGAAACAATTAGAAAAAATGGAACGGCTGGATCGTCCCGAGACTGACGATCGGTCAATCCACTTTCATTTTCACAGTGATAAGGATAGCGGTAATGAAGTCCTGGACGTTGATCACGCAGTTGTTGGTTATAATGATCAAAAGCTTGCCGGGCCACTGTCGTTTTCCGTTCGCAAGCCCCAACGAGTTGGAATCATTGGACCTAACGGAATTGGTAAATCAACCCTGTTAAAGTCAATTTTGGATCGGATTCCACTGGTTAGCGGTTCAATTAAACTAGGCGCTAACTTACAAATTGGTTACTACGATCAGGAACAGCAGCAACTTCATCCCGAAAAATCAGTTTTAAATGAAGTTTGGGACGATCATCCAAACATTCCCGAAAAGGATATTCGCTCTCTCCTTGGTAGTTTTCTCTTTGTTGGTGATGATGTTTATAAACTGGTTCATGACCTTTCCGGTGGAGAAAAGGCCCGGCTAGAATTAACTAAACTTTCTTTTAAACCAATTAACTTCTTAATTCTTGATGAACCAACAAACCACTTAGATATTGATAGTCGTGAAGTCCTTGAAAATGCAATCAACGAATTTTCTGGAACGGTCCTGTTTATTTCCCACGACCGGTACTTTATTAACCAGGTTGCTACGGATGTTCTTGACATGAGTGCTACCGGAATTAAGCATTATGAAGGTGACTATGATGACTACCTTGAAGCCGTTAATAAGGAATTAGCTTCATCTACGAACCAGGATAGCCAACAAGTTAACTCTGCAGCTAAACCAAAGAAATCCAGTGCTCAACAATCTTACCAACAAAGTAAGGAAACCCAGCGTGCTCGGCGAAAGCTTCAGCGCCAAGTTGACAAGTTAGAAAACCAAATGGCTTCCCTTGAGGAACAGTCACAAGCAATTCAAGAACAGATGAGTCAACCAGAAATTGCTACTGACATTGGACAACTTGCGGATTTACAAAAACAACTGAATAAGTTAAATGAGCAATCTGAAGAAGTCGAGTTAGAGTGGACTAATGCAGCTGAAGAATTAGAGAAGTTCGATCAAGAAAATAGTTGACTTTTAGCCAAGAAGAAAGTAAACTGCAATCAAATGATCTAAGTAGGAAGTTCCAGAGAATGGTGGTCACCGGCTGAGAGCCACTTACATAATTCCGAATCCTAATCATTTCTAATCCAACACGTAAATAATATTTTTGAAAAAGAGTAAAGCATGTCTTTGAACGAGGATGGTAACGCCGTAACTGGTGCCTCGACATAGGCATGCTTTTTGTTTAGAAGGGATGGTTAATATGGGAAAGCAACATCAACGCATTGTCGTTAAGGTCGGGACAAGTAGTTTAATCTACCCCAATGGTCAGGTTAATTTACGGACAATTGACCGTCTTGCGTATACCCTCGCAACTTTAAATCATCAGGGTTACGAAATGGTTTTAGTTTCTTCCGGTGCGATTGGTGTTGGCCTTGCCAGTCTCGGCTTGACAAAACGCCCAGCTGAAATCGCCCAGCAACAGGCCCTGGCCGCAATTGGTCAAACCGAGTTAATGCGGATCTATTCCCAACGCTTCTTGGACTACCAGACTAAGGTCGGACAAATACTATTAACCCGCGATGTTCTTGATTATCCGGTTAGCCGACAACATATTCTAAATACAATTGAGACCCTTCTCGGTGATGCAGTCGTACCAATTATCAATGAAAACGATCCAGTTTCAGTTGATGAGCTGGATCACCACACCACTTTCAGTGATAACGACGAACTCTCTGCTCAGGTTGCTACTAAAATTAAGGCCGATCTGCTAATCGTTCTTTCTGATATTGACGCTTTCTACGATCGTGATCCGCATAAATTTACCGATGCACACCCCATTCGTCACGTTAGCGAAATGACCCCGGAATTAGAACAAGCCGCAAGTGGTAGCAGTACCCAATTTGGAACTGGCGGGATGGTTACTAAACTCCGTGCCGCTGCTACTATTATGCAAGCTAACCAACACATGGTTCTTTGCAACGGCCGCGATCCCAAAATTATCTTCCAAATCCTCGACGGTAGCAAAGAAATAGGAACGAGGTTCGGAAAATAGAGTGCCTTCGTCTCAAAGAGTTTCCGGAAGGCTAGCAATTTCTCCTGACGAAGGCGGCTTGCGCCTAGGAAGGAGGTTGCTAGCTCTAGGAAACTCAGGCGAAGCACGTTTCGGCTATGCAGCCTAGAACGTTAGCTCAAGGAAGCTTAGGCTGAACGCATTTCGACTAAGCCGCAGTAGAACGTTAGCTCTAGCAAGTTCCTGGCGAACACATTTCGGCTAGAGTGTGAGCCGCGACGAATTAGCCACCGAGTACTAAGAAATCCCGGACGATGATTGTTTGACAATCAAGGACGGGATAGTTAGACGGAGGTGGCGGTCGCGGCAAACACGTTTCAACTCAGTCGCCTAGAACGTCATCTTGAGGAAGCCCAGACTGAGCAGAGCTTAACCATATAACAGTAGAAAAAACTCAACCAAGGAGGATCATATCATGACATCACTTAATCAAATTGGTCAACAAGCCAAAACTGCCGCACATAAATTAGCACTTCTCGATACTACTACTAAGAATCATGGACTCCAATCAATGGCTAATGCTTTAATTGCCAACCAAGCTACTATTCTTGAAGCTAATAAACAGGATCTAGCAAATGCTAGTGAAATGCCAAAGAAGTTCGTTGATCGTTTAATGCTTAACGAGCAACGGATCACTGATATGGCAAATGGTCTTCGTTCTATCGCCCAGCTTCCTGATCCGACTGCACAAATTGATCGGGGATGGATCAGTGATGATGGTCTTCAAATCATTCAACGACGAGTTCCGCTTGGTGTCATCGGAATTATTTTTGAAGCTCGACCAAACGTTACTGCCGATGCAACTGGCTTAACCTTTAAGAGCGGTAATGCCGTCATTCTTCGTGGCGGTAAAGAAGCCTTACAAACTAATCTGGCAATTGCTAAGACTCTCCGGGAAGCATTGGTTCAAGATAACCTTCCCGCTGATGCCGTTCAAATGGTTGCCGATCCGAGTCATGAAAGCGCCCAGGAAATGATGAATTTAACAAACTACATTGACGTTCTGATTCCGCGAGGTGGTCGTGGGTTGATCCAACGAGTAGTAAAGACCGCCACTGTTCCAGTAATTGAAACTGGAGCCGGTAACTGTCATATTTACATTGATAAGGATGCTGATCTCAAGATGGCTACCGCGATTACCGTCAACGCAAAAGTACAGCGTCCTTCCGTCTGCAACGCTGCCGAAAAACTACTAATTCACAAAGACGTCGCTAAGCAATACTTACCAACTGTTGCCCGTGCTTTAATCGATCATGGTGTTCAATTACGCGGTGACCAAACTGCCTGTGAAATTGTTCCAGAAATTGCACCAGCAACCACCGAAGACTGGGACACCGAATACAACGATCTCATCATGGCAGTCAAAGTAGTTGATGACCTTGATAAAGCTATTAATCACATCAACAATCACAGTACTCACCACTCCGAAACCATTATTACTAATAGTCTTGAACGGGGTCGCCAATTCCAAGAACAAATCGACTCCGCGTGCGTTTACGTTAACGCTTCTACCCGTTTTACCGATGGCGGAATGTTTGGCTTCGGGGCTGAAATTGGTATTAGTACCCAAAAGCTTCATGCTCGCGGACCAATGGGATTACACCAATTAACTACCATTAAATATGAGATTACTGGTAATGGTCAGGTAAGAAAATAGTTAAGAAGACGACAGTGCTTTCATCTTTCCATCTTTCACAAGTACAAATAGGGACTCCAGCATTCGGATTTACCGGATACTGAAGTCCCTATATTTATTACATATCTATCCTTACTTCATTCGCCCATACATTAATCCCGGCTCTGCATTCAAATCCATTCCAGCACGATCACCGTGTTGATAGCACATATATCCAGCCGCACCGATCATTGCTGCATTATCACCACATAATTTCAGTGGTGCCTGAAGCATCGTTACGTCTGGATGATACTTATGCATATCATGGTCTAATCGAGAGCGAAGGCCATGGTTAGCAGCAACCCCGCCAGCTAAGATCAGTTGTTTTACCGGATAGCGATCAAGTGCCCGCATCGTTTTTTCTGCCAACACATCAACAACGCTTTGTTGAAAGCTAGCTGCTAAGTCATACTTATTTAGTTTTTCGCCCCGTTGATCAGCATTATGAACCGTATTAATAAAGGCACTCTTTAAGCCACTAAAACTAAAGTCATAGTTTGCTTCTTTTTCCATTGCTCGTGGGAAGTGGAAATTATCCTCCCCCTTAGCTGCCCATTCATCAATCGTTTTTCCAGCAGGATAATTAACCCCAAGGACTCGGCCAATTTTATCATAAGCCTCACCTGCAGCATCATCACGAGTTTCACCAATGATTTCAAATTCATGTTCAGCTTTCATGTAGACTAATTCTGTATGACCGCCCGAAACAAGCAATGCCATTTGTGGGTATTTAAACTCGCCAACATAGCGGGCAGCATATAAGTGACCAGTCATATGGTTTACTGGCACTAATGGTAATTTGTGTGCCCATGCAATTGCTTTGGCTGCAGTAACTCCAATTAATAATGAACCGACAAGTCCCGGACCATAAGTAACCGCGACAGCTGCTATATCGTTATATGAAACGTTAGCTTCTGCTAGTGCCTGATCAGTGCACCGGGTAATCCATTCAATGTGGTGCCGACTAGCCACCTCTGGAACAACCCCACCAAATCGTTGGTGGCTATCAATCTGAGTTGCAACAATATTTGACAAGATCTTGGTGCCATTTTCGACAACCGCGACACTTGTTTCATCACAGCTCGTTTCAAATGCCAAAATTAACGTTCTCTCTGCCATAACTAAGTATTTTCCCCTCTACTTTGCAATTTTACTTCCATCTCAACCGCGTCTTCGCGATTATCAATATAATAGTGCGCTTTTATACTGGTTTGATGAAATCCAAGTTGTTCATACAATTTTCGTGCTCTTAGGTTATGAATCCGGACTTCTAGTGTCATTCGCGGATAACCATGGTTGCCAGCATAGGTCTTTAAAATTTGGATCAAATTAGCACCAATCCCCTGATCCTGATAAGCCGGACTTACACCAATATTAGTAATGTGGCTTTCATGTTTATACCAGTTAAATGAACAACCAGCATAGCCAACCACTTGTCCGTCATAGACTGTTACAAGATACAATCGATCGTGATCCCGTTCTAGTTCAATTTGAAAAGCATTGGCGTTCCAGGGAGCCGTCCCGTAAATCAATTCTTCAATCCTAATAATTGAAGGGATATCAGTGAATCTTGCACGACGAATGGTAAACTGACGTCCGTTGATTAGCTTCGGTTGTTGATCAAATGTTAATTGATCTGCTTCCTGATGATGTTTAAGCCAGTTTTTAAACTTCGCGAACATAATTTTGCCTAGTCTCACCCGGATGAAGTTTTTGCCAGTTAGCCTCAGCCTCTGTAATCCGTAGATAATGCGGAATCAGTGAATCAATATCCGTAACTGGCTGAGCATTTTCTCCAGCAAGTGCTAACTGGTAAGTTGAAGGAATGGCAAATGGTCGTGGAGCTAACTGGATGTTGGCTGGCATTTCTCCCATTGTCTTCTCAATTCGTTCAGTTAAGTGTCCAACTAACAAGATTGGCTGTTGTAATTGATCAAGTTGCTGGAGGAGGTCCTTCATTGCCAGATGTTGATCTGGAATCCGATTAACCAATTTTCCATCTTGCCACTGGTATGCACCTGCAAAAACATTACCGCGCCGGGCATCAAAAAATGGCACAATTACTTCTTTAGTTGTTGGCACAACATTCCGTGCTAGTACTTCAAGGCTCGAAATACCAACTAGTTCCTTCTTCAAAGTATCAGCGAGGACCTTGGCGGTTGAAACTGCAATTCGAATACCGGTATATGATCCCGGTCCCTGAGCAACAACGATCCTGTCAACGTCTTCTGGTTGCCACTTAACAAGGTTAAATAGCTTATCAATTGTTGGCATCAAATAAATACTATGGTTACGCACCATGTTCAATGTTTCAGTTGCCAAAAGCTGATCATCCTCAACTACCGCAACACTCATTGGATGGTTTGACGTATCAATGGCAAGTACTTTCATTTCTTCGATCATCCTTTCAATCATCTAACATCTTATCACACCAACCACTTTTTGCATTAATTTAGGCCAAAATAAAAAGCAGCGTTTAGCTAAACTCCCCCTGCTAAACGTTACTTTTTGAAGGTTTATTATTATGAATACATTCTAAACTTTTCTAATTAGTCGCGGTCATCATAGCCCTTTGGGTGAGTTGAATGCCACTTCCATGCTGTTGCGATAATGTCATGAACATCATCGTATTTTGGATCCCAGCCAAGAACGTTCCGGGCCTTGTCACTAGCGGCAACTAATGAATCAGGGTCTCCTGGACGCCGTGGAGCAATCTTTGCGGGAATTGGTTCGCCAGTAACTTCTCGAGCTGCTTCAAGCATTTGCTTATTAGAGAATCCGGTTGAGGAACCTAAGTTAAAGGCATTACTTTCATTGCCAGCTTCAAGGTACTTAATTGCTAAAATGTGGGCATCAGCCAAGTCCATAACATGAACATAGTCACGAACATTGGTCCCGTCTGGTGTGTTGTAGTCGTCACCAAAGATACTCAACTCGTCACGCTTACCTTGAGCAACTTGCAAAATAATTGGAACTAGGTGGGTTTCAGGGCCGTGATCTTCACCAATGGTTCCGTCTGGTGCGGCACCGGCAACGTTGAAGTACCGAAGAGCAACAAACTTAATTCCGTAAGCCTTGTCAGCCCAGTGCATCATCTTCTCCATCATCAGCTTACTCAAACCATACGGGTTAATTGGATTTTGTGGATCCGTTTCCTTAATTGGCATATGCTCTGGAACGCCATAGGTAGCAGCGGTAGAGCTAAAGACAATGTACTTAATATTGTGATCACGCATTGCTTCAAGCAAGGTAATCATCCCACCAGTATTGTTATCAAAGTACTTCAATGGCTTGCTCATTGATTCGGGAACAATTGAGAAAGCAGCGAAGTGTACAACTGCTTCAATGTTTTCATTATCAAAGATCTTGTCCAAGAACTTCCGGTCGCGAATATCCCCTTCGTAAAATTTAGCCTTAGGGTTAATTGCGTCACGGTGACCTGTAGAAAGATTATCAGCAACAACAACATCTTGCCCATGTTCTACTAAATCCTTAACCATGTGTGAACCGATATAACCGGCACCACCAGCAACTAAAATTGCCATGTTGTTTCCTCCTTATCCGACAACATCTGCTAATACCAGACTGTCTACTAATTCCTTGTTCAAATACGATTGTAGCACTTTTATAATTGGCCGTTTAGTAAAATTAAGTAAAATTTTAGTGAATAGTGTAACCGATTACAGGGTGATTAAATTTTCTAAGCTGGTTTCATGTTCAAGATACCGAAATAGTAATCCTTCACGAAGACCACTATCACTAAATTGGATTTGTTGAATTTGCTGCTGACGAACAATACTCATTAATGGCAATAGACCACCTACAATAACATCAGCCCGTTCCTTGTTAACGCCACGAATCTTAGCCCGTTCACTTCGCGAGCTTCTTAATAGCTGCTGCATAATTGTGGATGCCTCATCGGGACTCATCGTTAACCCGTGGACTGGTGCGACCCGACTTGAATTAACTGCTTGTTGCCAACGGAAAATTTTTGCCAATGCTCGGTTACAGCCCCCTAGTGCAACCAGTTCACCATGGCGAATACGATTTAGCCATAACTCCTTACTTAGGACCTGATCAACTTTCACAATCGCGTTAAACAGGTTGAGAGCACTAACTTGATCCCCAAGTCCATACCGTTGCGAAAGTAAAACTGAACCGAGTGGGATACTTACTACTTCTTCAGCCTGCCCGTCATTAACCAGGATAATCTCCATACTAGCACCACCGGTATCTAGGATGGCACCATTTTTCAGGGCTAAAGTATGACTAACCCCGATATAATCAAGGTAGGCCTCCTGTTCACCGGAAATCACGTGAATTACAAAGCCAGTTTTTTTCTGAACTTGCTGTAAAAAATCACTTTGATTCTGTGCCTGACGAACCGCTGCTGTCGCTACAGCAAGAATTTTTAGATGCTTATATTGATCACAAATCTGGCGAAATTCGGTAAGCGCTCTTAGCGTTCGTTTAATTGGTTCCGGTTTTAAAATCTTTTCTGGTCCCATATCTGATGAAAGACGAACATATCGTTTCTCGTACTGTTTTGTCTGGTATGAACCATCAAGGTTAATCTGATCAATCTTTAAGCGGACAGAGTTAGAACCAAGATCGATGATTGCTAGGTATTGAGAGTCCTTACTCATGGTGTTCACCCTTTCGTGAATCAAGGTGGAGACTTGGAACGTGGCGACTTAACGTTTCAAAGACATTTGAAAAATGACGTTTCGACTTTTCTTGGCGTTTCGTTTGTTTGCTTTCAACATTTGCCCGTTGAACAAAGAATTCTTGTGCATTAAATGGCTCTTCACCACGATTATCAATCCGCTCATAGTGATCGCCAACAAGGATCCGGGCCTTGACGTTATCCTTCCACATATCGTCAAGGATTGAAATTGCCTTGGCCTTTGTATCTGCCTGTTCTACTGGATAAAGTTCCTCAACCCGCCGATTAAGGTTGCGGGTCATCATATCAGCACTTGAAAGGTAAATTTCTTCATTACCGTTACCTTCAAAGTAGTAAATCCGGGAGTGTTCAAGGAACCGACCAACAATTGAGTGAACCTCAATATTCCCGTGCAGCTCCGGCAAATCATTCCGCAAACAGGTAATTCCCCGAATAATCAGCTGAATCTTAACTCCCTTAGATGCTGCTTCATACAGGTGTGCAATAATTTGTTTATCCGAAAGTGAATTCATCTTCATTCGAATCAAGGCTGGATTGCCGCTCTCAGCAATTTTAATTTGTTGATCAATCTTCTGGTTAATAAAGTTCCGAATTCCGTTTGGCGAAACACGAATCTTATTGAAGTATGGTGGCCGAGCAAACCCGGATAACATGTTAAAGAGGTTTGTCATATCCATCCCAATTTCCTGATCACAGGTAAGAAGCCCCATGTCAGTATAGAAATGGGCAGTCACATCATTATAGTTCCCAGTCCCCAGGTGCATGTAACGACGAAGACCATCCTCATCGCGCCGAATAACCAGAGCAACCTTACAGTGTGTTTTAAGGCCGACAAGTCCATAAATTACGTGACAGCCCATTTGCTCTAATCGTTGAGCCCACCGAACGTTGTTTTGTTCATCAAACCGAGCCTTAACTTCTACCAGGACAGTTACTTGTTTTCCTCGTTGAGCAGCCATCCCTAAATACTTAATAATCGGTGAATTTCCAGATACCCGGTAAAGGGTCATCTTGATCGCAAGGACTTCTGGATCAAGGGCCGCCTGGTGAATAAAGTTAACTACTGATTGAAAACTATCATACGGGTGCTGCATTAAATAATCGTGCTTCCGGATAGCAGCAAAAATATTATGTTCCATGTCTAAAGCAGGGTTTTGATAAGCATGGAATGGTGGGAAGCGGAGATCGTCATGCCCATCAACCATCCCCGAAAGCTTCTTCAAGAAGGTTAAATCTACTGGACCATTTACCCGGTAAATTGAACGTTCATTCACGTGTAGGTTGTCAATCAGCTGATCTTCTAGCCACTCATCAATCGAGTTTTCTACTTCAAGCCGCATTACTTCACCGTGTTCCCGTTCACGTAACTGGTGCTTAACGGCTCGTAATAGGTCAGAAGTATCTTCTTCTGCCACATCCAAGTCCATATCCCGCATTACTCGGTAAGTTGCTGAAGCTAAAATTTGATAACCAGGAAAAAGCTGCCCAAGGAACCGTTTAATCACTTCATCAATTAAAATAAAGTTATTCTCTCCCGGCAAACGAACTAGCCGCTTGTAAATAGATGGAACACGAACGGTAGCAAATTTAATGTCCGATTCCCGGCTATCATCGTGAGGTTCAAGCTGGCGACTCTTAACTTCCTGATCGCCTTCAAGGATTTCCTGTTCCTGGACAGCTTTCTTTTGCTTTGGATCCCGCCGTAATTGAATAGCAATGTTAAGTGAATTGTTAGCAATAAACGGGAATGGCCGTGATGTATCGTCAGCCATCGGTGTTAATACTGGCATTAGTTCATCACTAAAGTACCGCCGAATAAATTCCTTTTGCCGATCATCTAAATCAGCTAGTTGCATGATCTTAATATGGTGTTGTTTTAGGTCAGGAATAATTTGCTTGTTGTAGACTTCGTAGCGTTCCTTTACCATTTCATGTTCTTTCTTATTAACAGCCGTTAACTGCTCCTCAGGTGTCATTCCTGATGCATCCGTCGTCGTTACATTAGCAGCTGCCAATTTATGAAGTGACGCAACCCGTACCATGAAGAATTCATCAACGTTACTTTGGGTAATTCCTAAGAAATTTGCCCGTTCAAGAAGCGGGTTACTAGTATCGGTTGCTTCTTGAAGAACCCGACCATTAAAATCGATCCAACTAAGTTCCCGGTTAACGTAATTTTGTGGTTTATAAAATTCCTTGTACATTTTACCGCCCCTCTTTTTCCTTTAACACCGGTTTAATACCAAAGACATCACCAAATAGTTGCGACTTATGACTAAATGACCAGCTTTCTAGCACTAAATCATCTGAGCTAGTCGCTTTGATAATTAATCGGCCGTTCTTTAACTTCAACTGAATTCGACTAATCTTCTGCTGCCGTGAATCATCTAAGGAATCAACTAACCTTAAGATTGCTGCTAACTTAGCAACTGGCAATTGAATATCTTCGTCCAGATGACGATAATGTGACTGATTGATGGTTGGACTTTCCGTACTGTGATAACGGGCAACCTCAGCAATAATCAAGTTATCTTCATCTGAAAGCCCGATCATCGGGTTAGCCTCCAAGATATATGCTGAATGGCGATAGTGGCCTTGTTGATTTATAAAATTCCCAATATCATCAACCTTAGTTGCCACTTCCAACAGCAACCGATAATGGTTACTTAACCGGTGAATTGGTCGTAATTCGTCAAAGAATTGGAGCGCATACTTCTTAACAAAGTCTGCATGAGCAAAGTCAATTCCATACCGTTTAGCAATATTATCTGCAGATGTCCGGATCATATTATTTACGGTAGCTTGAGAAACGTCATTATCTGTCGCAATCCCGTTTGCAATCCCATCCATAATTGAAAGGTTGGTAACGTAAAGGCTTGACGGGTTAATCAATTCTGACATTCGAGCAATTACCAAATAGTTCGGTAAAATATATTCATCTTGTGCCTCTGCCAGATCAATATCATTGTTGTACATATACCGATCTTGAGGAATCAGTAGGTGATTAAACGTTTCCCGAAACTTTTTCCGATCAATTTCACCAATCTTTTGGTGTTTATCTACATAGTGTTTTGCTAACGACGGTGCATTCTGGACAATCATCGTTGTCTTCTGCTGTTGTGTTAGTTCAGGCGCTAAGTAACCAAGCTTACTACCAATATAATCCTGAATAATTTCTGTTGGATTAGTCGTTGTTTGTCGCAGCTGGTTAACTAAGCGGTGAATCTGGGCACCACCAAGATCAATTTCCCATGAAGTTTCAAAGTTACCATGGTGGAAGAATGCCAATGTTGAGCTGTCTAAACCAATACTCAAAATATACAAACAGTGTTTACTGAGCTTCTTAAATTCTGGTAACTGATCAACAATATAACTCATTGACTGGGCCATTAATTGATTATTATTCAGCCACTCAATTTTTAGCCCTGTACGAACCTTTAGCTGGTCAGCAACATAACTAGCAGTGACACTATCCATGTCTTCATAGGCACCATAGAATCTAATATTATCAACTTGATAATCACTGATTAGTTCCTTAAATCCTTCTATATTATCAGTAATCGCTGCCATATTTTTACGATAATTAGCGGTTTTATCATCTTCACCGATATCAAATAACCCTGAACGGACGTCATTAATTACTTTAAGGCTTGGGAGCTCAATAATCCGTAAGAAAATCTGGTCCGGTTGTAAATAAATTACTGCCGTCAACGAATTTTTCATTCTAATCACCCCTCAATGTTTTTCCACTTTAAGTCTACCATTAATGAACAAAAAGAGAGTGCTAAAAAGGGTTCAGAAAAAACAAAATGTCTTTTCTGAACCCTTTTTTAGTACAGTAGTTTTCGAACGGCTTAATTCGACAATTTTTTAACTTAACCAGCCAAACTCAGCCATTGTACAAAGTGTACCGTTACTTTTAATCTGGTGAAGACTAGTATGCGGATCTGCCATCGTGAATTCACTAATAATATCGTGGTCGGCACGAACTTCTTGGTGGTATTGAATTGAAAATGACTTTAATTGGTGAGTCGTTAAAAATTCCTCACCAAGCGGATCTAAAAGCCAATCAAAGTAACGAGCATTATTAACATGTCGATTAGCATCTAAATCAAAATAGCGAACATGATATTGTTTTTCTGATAATAGTGCATCTTCTGCAATCGGCTTAGGGCGCTTGCCCCGTGATACCCGCTTAACTTTTGGCGCTTGATAAGCTGCAATTACCTTTTCAGGAATCTGCTCCATCTTTCGACTAGTTAAATTCATAAATACTAGTAACGCTTGTACATGAGCATATTCTTTTTGACTATCCTTATCACGAACCCAAAACTCACGGGTAGCGAAAAAACGGTTATATCCTGTTGCTCGTGTCCCCAGAATAACAGTGTCACCACTTCTCAAAGATTGAAGATCAAGCTTCCCTTCAAAATTCACAAAGACCCACGAGCCACCTGTCGATTGAACAACTTCCTGATTTAATCCTAGTTTGTTGCTTTGTTCATCAGCAACAACAGAGAGCATGCTCATTACCATACTCAAAGTAGGGTGATCTAATTCATCACACTCATAGTAAGTTAGTTGATGTGGAATTTCATATTCTTGTGCTGATTGTTTTAATTCCATTTTTACTCCTAAATATTATGGTACTGCTTATAGAGTTCCTGACGGTTTAGCTTATTCTTCTTGGCAACCAATTTAATTGCTTCATTAGTGGATAACCCTTCACTAATTTTCTGGTCAACCTGTTCAATTGGCGTTCCAGTCTCATTATTTTGAACCTCTTCGTCAGGATGAGGATTCCCTGCTATTAACACAACATATTCCCCTCGTGGCTGGTGTTCATCATAAAAAGCAGTTATCTCAGCTAAGCTTCCCCGACTAAACTCCTCATACCGTTTAGTCAATTCACGAGCTAAAACGGCTTGTCGATCGTCACCAAAAACCTCAGCCATCACTTTAAGAGTTTTCTTCAACCGATGGGGTGCTTCATAGAAGATCATGGTCTCTGAACGATTCCGTAATTGTTCTAATTCCTGAACTTGCTGTTGGTGCTTCCGTTCAAGAAAACCATAAAAGTAAAACGGCTGGGGAACGAGACCGGAGGCAATTAATGCGGTCAAGCCGGCGTTAGCACCTGGCAATGGCACAACCGGGATCCTCTCTTTTACTGCTGCTGCAACTAATTCTTTTCCGGGATCAGAAATTGATGGCATCCCCGCATCACTACATTGAGCAATCGTAATTCCAGCTTTTAACTTACCAATTAATTCTGGAATCCGTTGTTCTGTATTATGTTCGTGGAAACTAATCTCAGGCGTGTGAATATCAAAATGGTTTAATAATTGTTGAGTATGCCGCGTATCCTCAGCTGCAATCAAGTCAGCCTCCGTTAGCACCTTAACTGCCCGAAATGTCATATCGTCCAAGTTGCCGATCGGTGTTGGTACAAGGTATAACGTTCCCGAATCCTGATTTTGAAAACTACTAACTTGTTGCATTTTCCTCTCCCTACTTAATTGTTGGCTGATCATGACCAAAAATCGTGTCTAAGCAAAAAGTACACGATTCATTCTGCTCAAGCCGCTTACCAAAGTATTCACTGCAAACATGAAAACCCTGCTGGTACAACTTTTTTAAGTTTTCCCGTGAACCGGAAAGGTGATCATCATCATGCTTTTGTTGATGCATCTTCTTTAGCATCGTTCGTAAATGATCATTTTCAATTGAAAGTTCAGCATTAGTTTCCATTAATTCTGTCACCTGGGCCTGGAGCTGTTCCATATTAGCAACTAGGTCATGTGTTTGCTTAGTTACCTGAGCGAAGCGATCATAAATATTACTTGGATTACTATGTTCACTCATTGTGATTATCCTCCTATGCCGAAAGTGCTTGAGCAATTTTGATGGTTAACTGTTCTGCAACGTTCTGAAATGCCATGTTTTGGTCTAAAAGGTGTCGACTAGCCAATGTTTCCTGACTAATTTCCAACAATGTCTGTACAGAATATTGTTGAGCGGTTGTTGTTAGGAGTTCTTGATCCTGTAAAAAGTGCAGATCCTCTTCAGCAGTCATTCCGTTTGCAACCAGTAAAGTATCTCGCCAAATTAATGCCATGAGATCGAGAATCAGCTGCTGCTTCTCACGATCAGTTGCTAACTTAACGATCTCTGTTTGAACATCAACGAAGCCTAACATGTTTGCATTACTGATATGCCGGTACCACAATGAGATTACTGCAATTGCTTGCTTTAACCAGTCATCTTTTCGCCATTCCAGAATTTCGCTTACAGAATCAGTTAATCCGATAGCAACGCTTCGTTCTGTTCGGGGAATTTCTTGCTTAGCTAAAGCTTTTTCAAGCTCAGCCCGCGCTAATGGACGCAACTCAATTACTTGTGTCCGCGAACGGATTGTGGGTAACACTGCGCTCTTATTAGTGGTTAACATCAAAATATAAATTCCTGGACCCGGTTCTTCAATAAACTTTAACAAGCTATTGGCAGCATTATTCGTCATCTTTTCGGCATCATGAATCACAAAGAGCTTTTTATTTCCCTCAACAGCACTTTTAGTAAATTCATCCTTCAAGTGACGGATCTCATCAACCTTAATTTGCCGTCCCTCAGGTTTAGCAACGACCACATCAGGATGGTTGCCGCTTAAAATTCGCTGGCATTCTGGACAGGTAAGATCAGGCTCACCATTTTGTAAATGGAGACAGAAAAGCCGTAGTGCTAACCACATGGCCAATTGACTTTTTCCTGAACCGGTTGGACCAACAAAGAGGTAAGCATGCGCTAGTTCATGATTTTTTATTACCGTTTGCAATTGTTTAACAATTAAGGGCTGCAAACGTTCTGCCTGCAATTGGTCAGCCACTTCTTTTCACCTACTCAACTAAAACTTATGGAACTGCTCTACTGGCATTACAAAGACAGTTGCTCCACCAATTTGGACATTAACCGGAAAGGCAGAGCCACCTTCAACATCCATGTGCATTTGTGACGTAACATATTGTTCACGAGATTTAGCGTTCTTCTTAATAATATCAAGAACATCTTGAACGCGCTCATCTTCAATCCCGATCAAAAATGTTGCGTTCCCTTCACGGAGAAAGCCACCGGTTGTAGAAAGTTGAGTCATTTGGATATGGTTGTTGGCAAATGCTTTCCGAAGCCGATTACTGTCCTTGGATTGAACAATCGCAATTATCATTTTCATAATAAATCACCTTTCCTTAAATGCCACTGCCTTAAAATAAATCATTAAACTTTGCATGAATTGTTTGTTTAACATCGCTAATTACCTTAGGCAGCGACTGACTAGCATCAATCAACTTAATTCTTTCTGGATCTTCTCGTTGAAGACGAAGAAATGCTTCACGAACGGTTTTGTGGAAACTTAGCTGTTCTTCGTCTAACCGGTTAACTTGGTTGGCTCGGTGTTTAGCAATTCGCTGTAAACCTAACTTTGACTCAACATCCAAATAGATAGTTAAGTCAGGCAGCAACCCGTCAATTGCATACTGGTTAATTTGCCAAATCTTTTGCTCACCAAGATGGCGCCCAGCTCCCTGATAAGCAATTGAACTATCAACATAACGATCACAAAGAATTACTTTACCTGCTTTTAAGGCTGGCAAAATCTCCGAAACGATGTGCTGACGACGGGCAGCCGCAAATAATAACGCCTCCGTCCGGCCATCCATATCAGTGTTATGCTCGTCAAACAAGACCCGGCGAATCTGCTCAGAAATATGGTTGCCTCCAGGTTCACGCGTATACATTACTTTTTCATTGCCAAGCTGTTGCTCTAACTCGGCTTGAATTGCGGTAATTACACTTGTTTTTCCAGCACCATCCGGTCCTTCAAATGAAATAAATTTTCCTACCATTAATCCTCTTCCTAACGATCGATTACGCTCTGGTTTAGTTCACCATGTACTTTAAATTTGCGCGCAATTCGGTAAAGGTACAAATACTTTTGCTCTTGTAAGCGACTACGATAATGAAGTTCCGTACTTGCATTGGCCTCATAAACAGCTCGCTCGGTTTCCTTTGCGTGATCCCAGCTTGCCTTTGTTTCATAAATTAAGTTCAATAGTCGCTGGTCACGCTCTTGCTTTATCTCTTCTTGATTCCGACGATGAAAAAGCATTCGTTACATCTCCGTTCGTCCTTGAACAGCCTTAAACAGGGTTACTTCATCCGCATAATCAATATCAGCCCCGACAGAAAGTCCGTGGGCTAACCGCGTAACTTTAATTCCGGCAGGCTTAATCAATTTTGCAAGGTAACTAGCAGTTAGCTCACCATCCGATGAAGCGTTAGTTGCAATAATCACTTCTTTTATCTCATCGTCCTTTTTCAAGCGATCTAATAAGCTAGTAATATTAATATCCTCTGGGCCAGTTCCCGCAACGGGTGAAATCACACCATTTAAGACGTGATATAAGCCGTGATACTCATGCATTCGCTCCATTGCCATAACATCCTGTGACTGCTCAACTACAAGGATTTGTGAACGATCACGAGTCTTATCTTGACAAATTGGGCACGGATCATCTTCAGTAATGTTGCCGCAAATACTACAACTATGAAGATCGCGCTTGGCTGACAACAATGATTTAGCAAAGTTCGTAACATCATCGCCTTGCATCGTCAGTGTATAAAAAGCTAGCCGGGTAGCCGTCTTTTGACCGATACCCGGTAGTTTGGTGTAGCTTTCAATTAGCTTTGCTAGCGGTTCAGGATACTGCACTCTTACATCCCCAAGCCACGAGTGTACTTACCCAAAGTACTTTGGGTAGCATCGTTGACCTTCTTCATTCCATCATTAACGGCTGCCAATACAAGATCTGAAAGCATATCAATGTCATCAGGATCAACAGCTTCTGGCTTAATTTCCAAGTTAACCAACTTATTATCACCAGTAAAGGTTGCGGTTACCATGCCATCTGGTGCTTGACCAACAAATTGTTGCTTAGCAAGTTCTTCGTGTTCAGCCATCATTTTCTTTTGCATTTCTTTAGCTTGTTTTACCATTTGTTGCATGTTCATACCGTTCATCATAATTTATCATTCCCCTTTAATTATTTTCTACCTTAACAATATCACTGCCGAACAGCTCTTGGGCAGTCGTAACCAAATCTTTTTGCTCGTCCGACTTTGGTTGTGGTTCTTGAACCGTTACCGGAGCAGTTGAAACCGGCTCCTCTGCTGGTTCCTCAGCACTGGCTGCCGTAGGTTGAGAATTATCACTAGCAGGACGAGAAGTCCCTTTACCTAAACCATGACTTTGAATATACTCTTTCCGTATTTGCGGCCATTGATCCTTAGGGACAAACACAACTTTTCGTTGATCACCACTCAGGCGTTGAAGACCATCTTCCATCGCTTGAATTAAAGCTTGATCATCAGTTGCCTGCTGAAAAAGAAAAGCATAGTCAAACGCTACGATAATCCCATCCGGGCTGGCAGCCACAGGTTGAGAAACGTGTAAGAGCGATCGCTGGGGGACACTAAGCATATTCAGCATATCTCCCCAGAGTTCTTTCATTTTAGCAAGATCCTGACGCGTGGCTGCACCAAGAACTGGATAAATCTGGTGCAAATTGACACGGTTACTTCGTGATTTAACACGTGGCTGCTCTTTAACCGTTTTAGAAGGACTTTTTGCAACCGGCTTAATAGTTGTGGTTCCTTGTTGCTGAAGTTCTTTAACGGTTTGCTGAAGAGCTTGAACCTGTGCTTGAAGTTTATCAACTTCCGTTTGATTGGCTTCTTGATTAGCTTGAGTTGGCTTTGGCACGCTAGTAACAGGCTGATCTGCTTCCGGCTGAGATAGCTTAACTGTTAGAACCTCTAAATAGACATCTGGATGGGTCGTAAACCGCATTTCCATCTGAATATTATTTAGGTCATCAATCATTCGGTATAGCGTTGTTGACGAAGCTGCTTTACTTAGTTCTGTAAAGTCCTCATCTTTTAATCCCGTACTCTCAACCTTGACCAAATCAGGCGATTCCTGATACAAAAGGACATCTCGAATAAACGAGATTAAATCTTCAATAAATCGCTGACCATCTTTCCCTTCGCCGAGAATCTGCTTCATTGTTTCCAGCGCAGAGGCACTTTGACTTTGACAAACTTCCAAAAAGTACTTCTTTAGCAGCTGCTTAGTAACACTCCCAGTTACTAAAAGGGCATCATCGAGCTTAACCTGGTTATCACTGAAGGAGAGGACCTGATCCAGAATACTTAATGCATCCCGCATTCCACCTTCTGCAGCATTTGCAATCACCCATAACGCTTTTTCGTCATACTTCACCCTTTTCTGGTCCAAAATGTACTTCATGCGTTCAAATGAATCAGTAGCCGAAATACGACGGAAATCAAACCGCTGAACCCGAGAGATAATTGTAAGCGGAATCTTGTGCGGCTCAGTTGTTGCCAAAATAAAGATTACATTAGCAGGCGGTTCCTCCAGTGTCTTAAGTAAAGCATTAAACGCCCCTGTTGAGAGCATATGAACTTCATCAATAATGTAAACTTTATAGTCCGCTTGCGTTGGTGCATACTTCGCCTTATCGCGAATATCACGAATCTCCTCCACACCGTTATTCGATGCAGCATCAATTTCAATAACATCATTTAGTTGACCATTAGTAATTGCTTTACAAGTATCACACTCATTACATGGCTCACCATCTTGAGAATGATGACAATTAACAGCCTTGGCGAAAATCTTAGCCGCAGAAGTCTTCCCAGTCCCCCGTGGCCCAGCGAAGAGGTAGGCATGACTAATTTGGTGAGTAATAATGGCGTTTTTGAGCGTCCGGGTAACAACTTGTTGACCAACCATATCGTCAAACCGCTGTGGACGCCATACACGATATAATGCCTGGTAACTCATTAATCAGCTTCCTTTCCGTAATTTTAATGCTGCTTAATATTATACTAGCTTTTATCAAAAGAAAAATCATTTGAACTGAATTTAAGACAAATAAAATTTTCAATTATAAAATTAAAGAGGCCAGGAAATAAAATCCCAGCCTCACGGTTAATTTCTCAAAAAACTTAGAGCACAAGATACATCAAACTTAGTGCTGCTTCCTTCCGGACCTGACACGGTTCGTAAGCATACCCTTGCTCTAAGGCCTTACGGCAAATATCATCATACAACATTTTAATTAGAATTACTAGTCTTTTTCTTTTTTCGGGCAAGTTTCCTCTTTTTCCTTACTGCCCGAAAAAAATCCTTTAACATTTGACTACACTGTTCACCAAGAACACCAGCAGTCACATAAACCTGATGATTCAATCGCTCATCATCAAGCAAATGATACAAACTATCAACCGTTCCTGCCTTAGGATCAGTCGCCCCGTAAAAAGCATTTCTGATTCGCGCATTTACAATTGCTCCGCTACACATCATGCACGGCTCAAGAGTAACGTATAGGTCACAATCTTCAAGGCGCCAACTATGAAGGTAGGAACAAGCTTCCATAATTGCTAGCATTTCTGCATGATAAGTCACGTCCTGAAATTTTTCCCGCATGTTATGACCACGACCTATAATTTTTCCTTGATAGGTCACTACCGCACCAATGGGAACCTCATCTAACAACGCTGCTTTTTTTGCTTCAGCAATGGCCGCTCGCATAAACTTTACTTGTTCTTCTTGGGGAACCGTTACCCTTTCCCTCATCGTAAAAATTCTCCTTTAATCCATGTTAAATTTCTCTTTTCAGTGTATAATATTAGTTTGTTGATCAATCTATCATCTATCAAGAAATAAATCAAAAAGTTTCACATACATAATTGCCCACCTCATGTGCTATATATTGTGTTTCACCATTTAAAGTCACACAATATATAGCACTTTTTCATTGATTTTTTACATAAGATCGCTATACTAGAAAACATCAAATAAGACGAGCGAGGGGATCAAAATGGTTACTGTGTTTTCTAAAAATAACTGCATTCAATGCAAAATGACTAAGAAATTCTTAAAAGCCCACAACATTAATTTCGTTGAACATAATATTGATGAACAACCAGAATTTATTAACAGTTTAAAGTCAGAAGGTTTCATGGCAACTCCAGTCGTTAAATTGCCAAATGGTAATGCCTTTTCTGGTTTCCGTCCTGACGAATTAAATAAATTAACTCAAGCTATTTAATCTAATCGCAAGGACTATTCAAAATTCATCAACCTATACCGAAATTTGATGATTTTAGAGTGGTTAGTGATAGAAAGTATTTTTTATCGCAGCCACTTTTTTTATTCGCTATTTTTAATGAATGATAGAAAGTGAGAAAAAACATGGCACTGTCTGATATTGATTTAACACAAGTTAAGTACTATGACCTTAACAATGAGGTTAATATTCCTAAAGATGGCAAGATTCAGTTAGACAAGGATCAAGCCGCTCTCAAAGACTTTATTGAGAATAATGTAAAACCTAATACCAAGCAATTTGCCTCCGTAACTGCTCGCTATAAGTGGTTAGAAGACAATGACTACATTGAAGACGGCTTTATGGACAAGTATAGTGATACTTTTATTGAAAAGTTATACGACTACTTGAAGCAACAAGATTTTCATTTTCATTCATTTATGGCCGCTTACAAGTTCTATGCTCAATATGCCTTGCGAACTAACGACAAGGAATATTACCTTGAGAACTATATCGACCGGGTTGCAATGAACGCCCTTTACCTAGCAAACGGGGATGAAGATTTAGCAATGATCTTGGCCGATGAAATTATTCACCAACGCTACCAACCAGCTACCCCAACCTTCTTAAACGTTGGTCGGAAACGGCGGGGAGAGTTCGTTTCATGCTTTGCCATTCAGCCAACAGATAACATGAATACAATTGGTCGGACAATCAATTCCGCACTCCAGCTTTCCAAGATTGGTGGCGGTGTGGGAATTAATTTGAGCAACCTCCGTGAAGCTGGGGCCCCAATCAAGAAAATCGAACATGCTGCTAGTGGCGTTGTCCCGGTAATGAAATTGTTAGAAGATAGTTTTTCCTATTCTAACCAGTTGGGACAGCGTCAAGGTGCTGGAGTTGTTTACCTTAGCGTCTTCCACCCGGATATTATTGAATTTCTAGGTGCCAAGAAGGAAAATGCTGACGAAAAGATTCGGCTAAAGACCCTCTCTCTTGGAATTACCGTTCCTGATAAGTTCTATGAATTGGTTGAAAAAGACGAAGATATGTACCTTTTCAGCCCTTATGATGTGGAACGGGTTTACGGTAAGCCATTCTCCTACGTTGATATTACTAAAGAATACGATAACATGGTTGCCAATGATGAGATTCACAAAAAGAAAGTAAATGCCCGTGACCTCGAAGATGAAATCAGTAAGCTTCAACAAGAGTCCGGCTATCCTTACATTATCAACATTGACACCGTTAACCGGGACAATCCAATTGACGGTAAAATCGTGATGAGTAACCTCTGTTCTGAAATTGCTCAGGTTCAGACCCCATCTGTGGTTGCCGATGATCAAAGTTACGAGACGCTCGGTACTGATATTAGCTGTAATTTAGGTTCTACTAATATTGCCAACATGATGAACACACCAGATTTTGGTCGCTCAATCCGCGCAATCGTTCGTGGCCTAACTCGGATCAGTGACGTTGAAAGTCTCGACGTGGTTCCTTCAATTAAAAAGGGGAACGAGCTTAGTCACTCAATTGGCCTTGGAGCAATGGGACTTCATGGCTACTTGGCAAAGAATCACATTCAATACGGAAGCCCAGTTGCTGTTGAATTCACTAGTGTTTACTTCATGCTACTTAATTACTGGTCACTAGTTGCCTCTAATGAAATTGCAAAGGAACGCCACGAAACGTTCCATAATTTTGAAAAGAGCAAGTACGCTGATGGTTCATACTTTGACAAGTACGTAAGTAAGGATTGGGGGCCTAAGTCTGACCTTGTTAAGAAGCTTTTTGCGAATATCCATATTCCAACGATTGATGACTGGAAGAAGCTAAAGGATGACGTTATGGCTGATGGACTTTACAATGAGTATCGATTGGCAGTTGCTCCAAACGGGTCTACTTCCTACATTAACGATTCAACTGCAAGCTTGACACCAATCATTAATCGGATTGAAGAACGTCAAGAGAAGATGATTGGAAAAATTTACTATCCTGCTCCTTACCTTTCTAATGACACAATGCCATACTACCGTTCTGCATATGATATGGATATGCGAACAGTAATTGATACTTACGCGGCTGCTCAACAACATGTTGATCAATCACTATCGCTTACCCTCTTTGTTCGTTCAACAATGCCAGAAGGCCTCTATGAATGGAAGAATGGTCGAACAAATAAAATGACCACTCGTGATCTCAACATTCTTCGGCACTATGCTTACAAGAAGGGGATCAAGTCAATTTACTATGTCCGGACATTTACTGATGATAATGATGAAATTGGTGCAAACCAATGTGAAAGCTGTGTTATCTAAGCGAGATTAAATTGATTTTCAGATTGATGCTTGCTAAACTTAAAAATATATGAATTTTAAAAATTCACATCTTATAAAATGGTTGATTGTGAATAAGGAGCCTAATAAATGAAGCTTGAAGAATATAAACCTTTGACAGAATACAAAGCGATTAATTGGAATGAAGTTTCTGATATGATCGATAAAGCAACTTGGGAGAAGCTGACAGAACAGTTCTGGCTCGATACGCGAATTCCTGTTTCGAATGACTTAGATGATTGGCGAGAACTTGATACCGATCACCAATGGACTGTTGGTCACGTTTTCGGTGGACTAACCCTTCTGGATACTGTTCAGTCTGAAGCTGGTTTAACTGCCTTAAAGCAAGACGTTAAAACCCAACACGAAACAGCGGTCTTGAATAACATCCAATTCATGGAATCTGTTCATGCTAAGAGTTACTCAACTATTTTCTCAACATTAAACACCCCTGAAGAAATTAACGAAATTTTTGACTGGTCAGATTCTGAAGAGTTCTTGCAAAACAAGGCGGTTCAAATTGCTAATATTTACCGTAATCCAGAAGAAGATCCATTAAAGAAGAAAGTTGCCAACGTTTTCCTTGAAACTTTCCTCTTCTATTCTGGTTTCTATACCCCACTTTATTATCTAGGACATAACAAATTGAACAACGTTGCCGAAATTATTAAGTTAATTTTACGGGACGAGTCAGTTCACGGAACTTACATTGGTTACAAGTTCCAAGTGGGAATGCATGACCGGACAGAAAAGCAGCAACAAGATATGAAGGATTGGATGTATAACTTCCTTTACGAATTATATGATAACGAAGAAAAGTACACCCACCTGCTTTATGATCAGGTTGGCTGGACCGAAGACGTCTTAACCTTTATTCGTTACAATGCCAATAAGGCACTGATGAACCTCGGACAAGACCCACTCTTCCCCGACACCGCTTCAGATGTTAATCCAGTTGTTATGAACGGGATTTCCACCTCAACTGCAAATCATGACTTCTTTAGTCAAGTAGGTAATGGCTACCGTTTAGGGGCTGTTGAAGCGATGAACGATGACGATTACAACGTTGCTGATCCAAACGCTTCAAAAGATAAGAACGATAAAGAGTAAAATTAAATATCCTAATAAAAACTGCAAGATAATCTCAA
Organism: Limosilactobacillus urinaemulieris; assembly: GCF_932750685.1. Lineage (NCBI taxonomy): Bacteria > Bacillati > Bacillota > Bacilli > Lactobacillales > Lactobacillaceae > Limosilactobacillus > Limosilactobacillus urinaemulieris. The sequence continues at coordinate 255,351 of NZ_CAKOBX010000001.1, forward strand.
ATAGTGATTATCTTGCAGTTTTTGTTTAGTCTGTTCAGCTAAGAACATAGCCATCAAATATGCACTAAATATTTTTATTATAAGATTGTGAACTACATTTCAATCAATGAAAAATAAAAGATTCTTCATTAGTGGACTAGCCCAAAAATAATACCAATATTTTTATTGTTTTCTCAGTCATCGAAGTAATAAAGTTGGAAACGCTAACACTTCTTTTTACCATTGTTCATTCAATCACATAGCTATTTACTTTTTCAAAAAATATAGTATATTTACTTATGTTCAATGATTAACAAAAACAAAAAAAACTAAAGGAGCTTATTCTCATGGCTAAAGATAAGAAAAATCTTGAAACTACAACAACTGTTGATAAAGAACAAGAAGCTCAAACTATGATTAATGACTTGGTAGAGCGTAGTCAAAAGGCTTTTGACAAATTACGTTACTACAGCCAAGAACAAGTTGATAAGATCTGTCAAGCAATGGCATTGGCAGCAGAAGAACACCACATGGATTTAGCCGTAGACGCTGCAAACGAAACCGGTCGTGGTGTTGCTGAAGATAAAGCAATTAAGAATATCTATGCTAGTGAATACATCTGGAACAACATTCGTCATGATAAGACTGTCGGTATTATCAAGGACGATGATGAAGACCAAACAATTACAATTGCTGATCCACTAGGAATTATCGCTGGTGTTGTCCCAGTTACTAACCCAACTTCAACTACAATTTTCAAATCCATTATTTCTGCTAAGACAAGGAACACAATCATTTTCTCCTTCCACCCTCAAGCTTTAAAGTCATCAATCAAGACCGCGAAGATTCTTCAGGAAGCTGCTGAAAAAGCCGGTGCTCCTAAGGACATGATTCAATGGATTCCACAATGTAGTCTCGAAGCTACCAATGCATTACTTCGCCACCCTAACATTGCTACTATTTTGGCAACTGGTGGTCCTGCATTAGTTAAGGCTGCTTACAGTTCAGGTAATCCTGCATTAGGTGTTGGTCCTGGTAACGGTCCTGCCTACATTGAAAAGACTGCTAACATTGCTCGTTCTGTTTACGACATTGTCTTATCCAAGACCTTTGATAACGGTATGATTTGTGCTACTGAAAACTCAGTAGTTGTTGATGATGAAATTTACGATCAAGTAAAAGAAGAATTCAAGAAGTGGAACTGTTACTTCGTTAAGCCAAATGAATTAGATACCTTCACTGAAGGATTTATCGACACAAAGCGACACCAAGTACGTGGTCCAATCGCTGGTCGTTCCGCTAACGCAATTGCTGAAATGTGTGGTTTGAAAGACGTTCCTGAACACACTAAGGTTATCATTGCTGAATACGAAGGTGTTGGTGACGATTATCCACTTTCAGCTGAAAAGCTTTCCCCAGTTCTGACTATGTACCGGGCAACTTCTCACGAAAATGCCTTTGATATTTGTCGTCAATTACTTCACTACGGTGGTGAAGGACACACTGCTGCTATCCATACACTTGATGATGATTTAGCTACTAAGTACGGTCTTGAAATGCGTGCTTCCCGGATCATCGTTAACTCACCATCTGGTATCGGTGGTATTGGTAATATCTACAACAACATGACGCCATCCCTTACTCTTGGTACTGGTTCATACGGTGGTAATTCGGTATCACACAACGTTACCGATTGGGATCTGTTAAACATTAAGGTTATTGCTAAGCGTCGTGAAAACCGTCAGTGGGTTAAGATTCCCCCAAAAGTATACTTTCAACGCAACTCACTAAAAGAATTGCGCGACATTCCTAACATCGACCGTGCTTTTATCGTTACCGGTCCAGGAATGAGCAAGCGTGGTTACGTTCAACGAGTAATTGATGAATTACGTCTTCGTCAAAACGAAACTGCTTTCCTAGTTTTCGATGATGTTGAAGAAGATCCATCAACTAACACCGTTGAAAAGGGTGTTGCCATGATGAACGACTTTAAGCCGGACACCATTATTGCCCTTGGTGGTGGTTCACCAATGGACGCTGCTAAAGCAATGTGGATGTTCTACGAGCACCCAGAAACTTCCTGGTACGGTGTTATGCAAAAGTACCTTGATATTCGTAAGCGTGCTTACCAAATCAAGAAGCCTACTAAGTCACAATTAATCGGGATTCCAACTACTTCAGGAACTGGTTCAGAAGTTACCCCATTTGCCGTAATTACTGATTCCAAGACCCACGTTAAGTACCCACTTGCTGACTACGCATTAACTCCAAACATTGCGATTGTCGATTCACAATTCGTTGAAACTGTTCCTCCCAAGACCACTGCTTACACGGGTTTGGACGTCCTTTGTCACGCTACTGAATCATACGTTTCGGTAATGGCAACTGATTATACTCGTGGTTGGTCACTTCAAACCATCAAAGGGGTTATGGAATACCTTCCTAACTCTGTAAAGGGTGACAAGCTTGCTCGGCGGAAGATGCATGACTTCTCAACCATGGCTGGGATGGCATTCGGTCAAGCATTCCTTGGAATTAACCACTCTCTTGCCCACAAGATGGGTGGAGCATTTGGCCTTCCTCACGGTTTATTGATTGCAATCGCCCTTCCACAAGTTATCCGGTTCAACGCTAAGCGACCACAAAAGCTTGCTCTCTGGCCTCACTACGAGACTTACCACGCAACTAAGGACTATGCTGACATTGCTCGTTTCATCGGTCTTCAAGGTAACTCTGATGAAGAATTAGCTGAAGCATACGCCAAGAAAGTAATTGAACTTGCTCACAAGTGTGGTGTTAAGTTAAGCCTTAAAGACAATGGTGTTAGCCGGGAAGACTTTGACAAAGTTGTTGATAAGCTTGCAGTTCTTGCTTACGAAGATCAATGTACAACTACTAACCCAGTTGAACCACTCGTTAGCCAACTTAAGGAACTCCTTGAACGTTGCTACGAAGGTACTGGTGTAGAAAACGACTAATCAACTGATTAAATCTAAAAAGAAGATCGAGTTTTCTCGGTCTTCTTTTTTGCTACTTAAATTCCTTACTTTAATACCAGTTCCGCTTTACAAAATTTTCTCATATTGTCCCAATCAATTTCGTAGCCTAGCCCGGGGCGATGAGGAACATTGACGTAAGTTCCATTTAGCTCAACTACTGGTTTGATAATATCTTGATTATAATAACGAGTTGAGGCAGCGATATCATTAGGAAGTGTATATCCTTGAAGAGTAGCAATTGCAACATTTTCTGCCCTTGCCACTCCAGAATCTAACATCCCGCCACACCAGCATTGAATACCATGCTTACTTGCATATTCCTGAATTCGTTTTGCTGCTCCCAGTCCGCCAACCCGAGCAACCTTAATATTAATAATCCGACCACTACCTAATTGAATCATTTTCTTAACATCAGCTAACGAAAGAATACTTTCATCCAGACAAATAGCTGTCTTTAATTTGGATTGAAGTTGTGCATGATCAACTAAATCACCTGGTTCTAATGGCTGTTCAATCATGATTAACCCTAATTCGTCAAGTCGTTGTAACATCGGTAGATCTTTTAAGCGGTATGCCGAATTAGCATCGGCCATTAGCATTGCTTTGGGGAACTCGTCCCGGACAGCTTTTATGAATTGATAATCAGCTCCCGGTTTTATTTTCATTTTTATTCGCCGATAGCCATCATTGAGATAGCCGCGAACTGTTTCAACTAATTTCTCTGGTGAGGGTTGAACACCAATACTAACCCCAACTTCAACTTTTTGTTTGTCTCCGCCTAGTGCTTTTGCTAACGGCAGCTGAAGCCGTTTAGCATATAAATCCCAGAGTGCACAATTTACACATGCCTTACTCATATTATTTCGCCGAATATAACTAAATAGTTGATAAATATCATCTGGATGATTAATGTCATGGCCAACAACTTTGGGTAATAATTGTTCTTTTAATAAGTCCCATGCTCCTGAGCGAAATTCTTCATTATAAAATGGAACATCAAAAGCTGAACACTCTGAATATCCACAATTGCCATCCTGATCCGTCAACTCTAAGATAATCGTGCGCTTATACTTAATTACCCCGAAGCTAACCTCAAAAGCGTTCCTTAAGGGTAAATCAATTTTAAATAATCGTGCCTTTTCAATTTTCATCTCATCACTTTCTCCCTACTAATTTGCCTTTTTACCATGGATAGTTAATGAAGCAACAAATGCCAGTAATGCAAAGAATGTTAATACCAAGAAGGCTGCTGTATAGCTATGAGTACCTTGGATAACAAGACCAATTAAAATTGGTGCTAAGAAGCCCGCGAGTTGTCCACCAAAATTAACTACCCCAATTGATGCTCCGTAATTTGTTTTTGCAACCAATTGTGCCACAAACGCATAGGAGGCAGCGAAACCAATTGATTTAGTAAAGTAGGCCAATACTTCAAAGGTAATTACTCCAGTTAAGCTTAGCGAATGGAACATTCCATACATGAATACCATAGTCACTAACGCTGAAAGAGAAATTAACCATTTCTCATGACCGGTAAAGAACTTAACCATGATGAATCCGGCAATAAATGATCCAATCCCTGCCGTAATGGAAGGAAGGGGAACTAACCAAGCAATTCCTTTTAGATTAATATGGCGTGCTTGAAGAAGATAAGTAGGCATCCAAGTATCTAATCCCTTTGTAATCACACTAAAGCCAAACACAACTACCGAAAAGCTTAATACTCGCCAGTCAAACTTTCCTTTGACCTTTTGATCTCCTGTGTCATAATCTGGAATTTCGCGATTTAATGGTCGTTCGAAGAAGTAATAGAACGCCAAATAAACAAGGCCTAACGCTCCAACAACATGAAACGCGCCACGCCAACTTAACAGGGCAATCAAGGGAGCCACAATAAACGGTGCTAGTGCGTTCCCAATATAATTAGATGAAATAGCAACCGCGGATGCTTGACCACGTTTATTTTCCGGGAATGCCAAGCGAACCTGTTTCATTGCTGCTGACGGATATGAGCCTTCACCAATTCCAAACAGAACCCTAATAATAATCAGCGAAGTAAATGACCAGGCAAATCCTGTCATCACGGTAAATACTGACCAGGCCAAAAGCGAAATCACCGTCATCCATTTAGTGCCAAAGCGATCAACCAGCCAACCACCCGGAACCTGCATTAACGAATAGCTAAAGAAAAACGCAGAGCCGACTACTCCTAATTGAGCCGGAGTTAACGTAAAGCTTTTTCCAACATAAGCAAGCGCAATATTCATTGCGGAACGATCAATAAAACAAACAATAAATCCCAAGAAAACCAATACTAGTGTTCGATACGACTTTGGCCTTTCATTCTGGCCCATTAACTGTTGTGATTCATCCATAAGGTAACCTTCTTTCCACTATTTAGAATTTAAATTTCGACAGAGGTAAGTAATAATTTTTATTCCATCAAGAAAAGCATCAATTGTTATATTCTCATTTGGTGCATGATTATGCTGATCATAATTTGCCAATGGAATAGTAAATGGCGGAATCCCGACAATATCTTTCCAAATATAATTAGGCACACTGCCAGGCATTACCGGCTCAATCAGTGCTTTACCGGTGGCTTCTGTAATTGTCGAAACCAGCCGAGGGATTAATGGGTTGCTTGCTGCAATTTTTACAGGATCAAGCTTAACCAAGTACTTAATTTGGATTTGTTCTTCATTTAATTCCGCTTTAAGCGTATTGTTAATTAATTTAATTACCTCATCACATGTCTGGTTAGCAACCAAGCGGCAGTCAATAATTGCAGTTGCTTTACCAGGAATAATTGTTTTTACCCCGTCACCCTCATAGCCGCTACTCAAACCATTAATTGTCATTGATGGTTGAAACATTAGCCGATAATAATAATCAAATTTATCCTTATAAATTGGTGCTGGAATATTGTCCGGACTTGGCAGAGAACTTAGCCACTCTCGTTCTTGACTGCTTGGCTCAACCACTTCTTTATAAAATTCCTTAATTCTACATTGACCAGTTAGTGGGTTAATTAGCTTATTTAAAACCCGCATAAGCTCAATAGCCGCATTCTTACTAACATTTCCAAAATTCCCTGAATGTAGGTCGTTTCCGTTAGTCCTTACTCCTAGCCTAAACGATAAGACACCCCGGTTTCCTAATCGTAAAACATGGTCTCCTGATTGGCTCATTGATCCATCCATTACAAAAACTGCTGAAAGGTTATTTAGGTACGGATCCTTCAAGGCACGAACTGTTTGAAGAAGGTGCGGACTCCCAATCTCCTCTTCACCCTCAATGAGAATTCTGGCTGTAAAAGGTAACTCCCCATATAATTGCTGATAAACATAAAAGCCACATATTTGTGCCATTAATTGGCCCTTATTATCGCCAGTACCGCGACCATACAAGCGGCCGTCACGCTGAGTTAATTTGAACGGCTTTACTTTCCATTCAGCCAATTTTCCTGGCAACTGAACATCATAATGCCCATAAAACAAGTATTCATTATCCTTCCCTGGAGAAAGGGTTGCGATAATAATTGGATTACCGGCCGTTTCAATAATCTCAACTTTCGCATGAATGAATTGTTCTAAAAGTTCTTTCAAGAATTTAACCGTTGCTTGGATTCCTTCTCCTGTTTGACTAAGACTTTTTTGACTTACAAAGTTAGCTAATAGATTAATAAACTGCTGCTGATTTTCCCTCACATAGTCATCAATCGTCATTTCATCACCTCCAAAATTATAATATAATTAGAATATTCTCATTTATTTTCAAAATCCAATATTACTTTTTATGTAGTTAATAACAAAATTGCTATGAAAGAGGTAACAAAGATGAACTTAACGCAATTAAAATACTTTACCGAAGTCGTCAAAACAATGAACATGACAAAGGCAGCAACTAAATTACATGTTGCTCAACCATCTATTAGTCGCAGTATTCGGGAGTTAGAGAACGAATTAGGCGTTTCGCTATTTATTCGTCAAGGGAAAAAGTTAATCTTAACCGCTCAAGGTAATTATTTCTTTACGGTAGTTAATCGTTCATTCAATCAACTACGGTTAGCAAAGGAAAATGTAAAGGCAATTCACTCACTTAACAATAAAAAGATCACTATTAAGATGTGTGAAACTACTCCCTTACTGGTTTCATTTCTCAAAATCATTCATCACAAATATCCCCAAATTAATCTTCAATTTATCCAAAGTAAAATCGATAACGATCCTCGGCATTATGATTTTCAGCTTGTACCTCTACCGGTTCCTGAGCAACATAACGAATTGTTATTATCCGAAGAAGTCTTTTTGGCAACGAGTAAGGAAAATCCACAGTCAACATTTCAATTGGAAAAAATTAACCAACTACCCCTAATTGAAATGAACGAGTCACCATTTGCTGACTTTATCCAACGCTTTCTTTCTGCACAAAGAATAGATCCTCAAGTTGTCTTGCGAACAGGAGATCGTAATCTCATGATTAATTTAGTAGCTCAGGGCTATGCTTCATGCTTTGTTCCTGAGTTATCCTGGAACTGTACAACTAACCTTGAAAAGATTTCATTACATAGAATTGGGAAGAATGGCTTTCATAGAAGGATTTATCTCTCCTATCCCTATGGGCCAAGAACAAGCATCCAAGAGCAAGTTGCAACGCTCCTTCTTAATTACTGTCATTCCTTAAAAAAGACATAGTTTCCCCAAGTTAACTGAAAAGGAAAAGGTCAAATATAAGAAGCTAATCCTTATTACTTAAATAAAGGACAGGCAATGAATGCACAAACGGCCCCCAGTGCTCGGCAAATCCGAACTCTGGAGACCGTTTTTCATTATTGAGAGATTAAAATTATTGTTGCTGAATAGATGATAATTCCTGATATTGTTTCATCATCCAGTCTGTATAAGTCATCTTTTGACTTGGCTTTGTTTCAGTTACCTTTAAAACTGGAACATGATTCTTTTTAGCAAGCTTAACAAGATTATCTACAACATGATCACTTGCTTGGGTATTATCAACAAAGAAAGCAATTTGGTGGTTCTTGATTGCAGTCTGAATTTGAGCAATATCTTTAGGTGAAGGATCGGTTCCCTCTTCAATTGCCTTTTCAAAGTGTTGATCCATTACTTTATAACCAAGGCTTTCCAACGCGTAGTCAAATACTGGTTCACTTACCGCAACTTCCTTCTTTTGCGGATTTACTTGGCTCTTAACTTGGGCAATCTTTTGGTCAAGTTGATCCAATGATGCAATATACTTTTTAGCATTCTGCTGGTAGTAGTCAGCATGTTGAGGATCAATTTTACCATAATCCTTAGCTAACTTATTAGCGAGTTTCTTCATGGTATTTGGTTGATACCAAATATGTTCGTTGTCACCAACTTTTTTACCCATCAGGGAGCCAACGTTAACCACCTTAATGTTCTTCTTATTATCACTAGATTTAACCAGCCTATTCATCCAATGATCATAACCGATCCCATTTTCAATCACGACATTCGCTTGTTCAACCTGTGAAGCCTGCTTGATTCCTGGGTTATAGTCATGGGGATCAATCGAGGAATTATTAATAAAGGAAGTCACCTTCCCTTGATTACCAGCAACGGCTTTGGCAACTTCACCGTAAAATAAGCCCTGTGACTACCTTAATTGGTTTTTGACTACTAGCACTTACTGTATGGGTCATCACTAACGGCAAAATTAATGTTAATGATAACCCAACTATTACAAGTCTCTTAAAAAAATGCTTCATATTTTTTCTCCTTAATCGTAATAATTACTATTTACAACAATAAATATATTAAACACTCCTTACTAAAAATGCAAGCCTTTTTTAACAAGCAACAAAAAAGGTCTTAGTACTAAGACTTTCCTAATACTAAGACCGTTTAACCTTATTGGACCGCTTTAATGTTAATTACCGAATTATCACCGTCATTTGACTCCAAGCGAAGAAGGTTCGCTGCTGATTCATTTTGCTGAAGGTCTTCAGTTCCATGGTCAACCCCATCGAGTTTATTATCACCGTCATCAGTATGGAGAATAAAGCCATCGGCATGTGAAGCAATCACCTTATTGTCACCGTCATCAGTTTTTACCGTGTAGTGTCCCTTAAAGATTACTCTGTTACTAGTGAAGTCACCGTCGCCAAGAGTTGTCTTTCCTCCAGTTACCGTGAGATTATTATAAACAACGTCACCATCAGCAACGTTAACATCCATGTTCTCTAAATCAACATTTGTAATACTCAAATCGCCATCAGCAACATCAAGTTTTCCGGCTAATTTAGTCCCCTTAGGCACTGTAATAATAATGGTATCGTCTCCATTATTGTAGGAAAAGAATGTCCCATAAGCCTCACCTTGATGAATGGTTGCGGACTGATTAGTTACCGTAACCTTAGGAAGTCGAGCATTACTACCTTGGTAACTAATCGCAAATTTTGATCCTGTCTTGATTAAAACATTAGCACTTGAACTAGTAAGATTAACTCTATTAAACTCTTTAGCTGTGCTTAATTTTTTAGTAACTTGTTTCTCAATTACTGGGGTAGCTCCCTCAAAACTAATATTTTTCATTCCGTGACCAGCAAAGCCAACTACCATTAAAACAATCCCAATAACAAGTATTCCTAGACCAATCTTAAATGTTTTTTTCATGCTTCTCAGCCTTCCTTTGAAGTAGTTTTTGGTAAATATACTTAGCTAAATTAGCAATTGCCTGTGCTAACCAGCGAATTATCCAATATCCTACGGGGATACATAAGAGTAAAAAACCGATCATTGTTACCCCAATTCCGGCATACAGGATCCCCGTCATTGGTGCAGCAGCAATAACTCCAATTCCTGAATAGATCATTACCCCGCTACCAAAAATCAAACCAACTAGTGTTCCTAATATTCCCACACTAACCCCAAAGACAGCTGCTAAGGCGCAAATAAGTACGATTAATGCTCCCAGACTTAACACAAACGTAATTGGCGATGTAATGATTGCAATAACTACTAACCAAAAGACCCGCCAGTTGGAACGGGGTGATGCTGTATGACTGTTCTTAATTTCCTCATTATTAGCCTTAATTGAGTAATCCGCCAGAATCTTATGACTTAGTTGTCGGGGATTTCCTAGCTCCTTAATAATCTGCTGGTAATTATCATAACCAGCATCCTCAATATATTCATTATAAAAATCTAACGCGTCCGTTCTTTCTTCAGTAGTTAATGGCGCTAAAAATCTTTTCAATTCTGAAATATACTTTTGGCGAGCATCCATTATTTTTCTCCACCCTTCTGATAAAAAATCTGATCCAAGTTTTGCTTATACCCTTCCCATATTCGCAAGATTTCCTGTAATCTTTGTTCACCAATTTCTGTTATATGGTAATAACGTCGGTTTCTCCCTTGAAATGGCTTATCATAAGTTGTCAAATCACCATTCTTTTTTAAACGGCGAAGGACCGGATACATTGTCGACTCTGAAACATCAATCACATTTTTTACCTTTTGCGTTAATGCATAGCCGTAATAATCGTCTTGTTTCAGAATTGCTAAAACCAATCCATCAAGGAGTTCAGCTGTTATTTGAATCTTCATTTATCCTTCCTCCTTAATACATCCAATATTATATAGGATATAATATTGGATGTAAATATAATAATGAATATTTTTAAATTTGATTAAATTTATCACTGATTATCAGATACACTATAATCTTGTTTGATAAAATATAACTTACCTAATAAGTAGTTAACAAAAAGGAGGACCATATGATTAAAGAATTTAAGGACTTTATTGCGCGCGGCAACGTTGTTGATATGGCCGTCGGTATTATTGTCGGTGCTGCGTTTACATCGATTGTAAAATCATTAGTGAATAACCTTATTAATCCACTACTCGGTATCTTTGTCGGTAAGATCGATCTCTCAAACCTTACCTGGACAGTTGGTGAAGCTCAATTTAAGTATGGAAGCTTTCTCAATGCAGTCATTAATTTTTTGATCATCTCCTTTGTGGTTTTCTTGATGGTCAAAGCAATTAACCGTTTTCGAATAAAGAAAGATGAAGAGCCGGCTGAACCAAGCGAGGAAGTTCAGTACCTGAAAGAAATTACTGAACTACTAAAGGAAAAAAAGCATAACTAAAATCGAACCTGCCGATGAAATTATAACTTTCATTGGCAGGATTTATTATTTTTATTATTTACTTATTATTGGATTTACGGCAACTTTCTTGTTAATATAACTTAAAGGGGGTAGTAATAAGTGAGGTGATTATTGGCAGGACTTCTGAAGATCTACCTATATCGTTAACTGCAAAGGAATCCGTACTACCCACGTTGATTTACTAATTAAATATCAGCAATTATTTTCTAAGGTTAGCTCTTATTAAATAAAGGCATTTAATTAGTATTCACTTATTCCCTTCACTAACCGGTATTGGCTAAAATTTTACTCTTGTTTAACATGTAACTGCTGGTCTTGTTTCATTCGCATGAATTGTAAAGGAGAGATGCATTATGTTTAACACTATTTTCTGGATTTTAGCTATTTGGTTCGTTGTTAACGTTATTTGGATGTGGTTCCAACTCGACAACCAAACCCTTCAAAAGACATTTGCTTGGATTAATGTCTGTGCTGTCTTCATTGGATTCTGGGTTTACTATGGAGTAACCCACGATGCCAGCATGTTAAATGGCTGGTTCGTTGCCTTGAATTGGATCAACATCGTTCTTGCCGCTATTCAATTCTACTTTGGCTACCGGATTGTTACTACTCACCACACTCACCCGGCAAACTAGTTTAATTGATGGCACGGCGATTAGCTGATTTGTTCACTAAAAAGGACGTAACGAGGAAGATTTTCCTGGTTGCGTCCCTTTTTCGATCTTAATAAAATAATGGTTCACTACTTTTGTGCCCGAGCCATTGCTTCTTCATAATCCTTAGTTCCAACAAAGACTTCATGAGTGTAAGGGTTGATCCCCATACTAGTAGCCCGCTTCCAAATAATAGCAAAGACCACAACGTTAATCGCAAGCGATAGGATCGCAATTACGCCCATCATTGTCGGATCAGCAGCTTCTGGATGAACTACTGGATTCATTACACCGTTCTTGTACAGAACAGGTAAAACTGAGAATCTTCCACTATCCTGAAATTCTGGAATTACTTGAGCAAACATGCACCAGATTGCTAGCGTATTTGCCCGGTTCCACCCTTATTCCAAATGGCAGCTGCAAATGTTGGTGCAAGCAAAAGAGCAACACCACAGTACCATGAATGAGTTGGAAGGTTACTATAAGTATACTCAAAGTTCCAAACGTCATAGGCGAGAATAAATAGCCAAATCATGTCAGGCCACAGCATGTCGTCCTCATTCTTTGAGGAATAAATTCCCCACCAACCGGTCATACAGAAAACATTAATAATTCCGGCAATGCCATTGAGGACATTCCACCAGCCACCGTAAAGCCAAACACCTTCAGAAGAAAGCCACCACTGACTTCCAGTAGTTTGTAACGCATTCATTCCCCGAATAGCTGATTCAAAGTCGCTCCCCACAGCGATAAAAATATTAATTGCAACAATTACAAACGGGAAGCACTTAAACCAGTATGCTTTTCCCAATTTACCCCAATGATATTTAAGGATCATAAACCCGATACAGCCAAATGTTGCAGCGTATAACTTCGCATAGTGAAACCAACTATTCATATGGACATAGGTCTGGTTATGTAATGCCCATGCCTGTCCTTGAGCAGCACCAATATAAATTGCTGTGAAGTAAATTGTCAATGCAATCGGTAAGACAACGAAGAAGAACAGGCCACCAGCTCTACTCCGCCGTGCTATTTCATTTGTGATAATCAAACAAGCAAATACTAATACCCAACCGAATAATTACCAACCTGATTGGCTACCATAAATTTGAAATAACATACTATCTCCTCCCTATAATGTATGTTAGCGGTTACATAGAACCTACTTTTATTTTCTAAAAGGATAATAGAGATAGCAAACTCATTTCGGGATATTTGTCTTATAAGGCAACATTTTTAAACAAAAAAAGAGGCTGAACATAATTGTTCAACCCCTTCCTTCGTTTATTTGAAGTTAGACTACTTAAGGGTAACAGTAGCACCAGCGGCTTCAAGCTTTTCCTTGATGTCGTTAGCTTCGTCTTCCTTAACGTCTTCCTTGATTGCTGAAGGAGCACCGTCAACAAGGTCCTTAGCATCCTTAAGGCCAACACCAGTGATGTCCTTAACAGCCTTGATAACCTTAACCTTAGCAGCACCTGGTTCAGTCAATTCAACAGTGAAGCTGTCCTTAGCAGCAGCAGCGCCACCAGCGGCACCTGCAGCTGCAACTGGAGCAGCTGCAGAAACGTCGAATTCTTCTTCGATAGCCTTAACAAGATCGTTAAGGTCAGAAATTGATGCTTCCTTTAATGAAGCAATGATAGCATCCTTATCAAAAGCCATGATTATATTCCTCCAATATTTAGGTAATTAATTTTGATTTGATAATATATGGTAATACGACAATTATGCGGCTTCGTCTTCCTTGTCGGCAACGGCCTTGACTGCACGAGCAATCTTCCGCATTGGGTCTTGCAATGCAGATGCAAGCATTGACAACAGATCTTCACGACTAGGCATAGTAGCGTATTCGTTAATTTCATCGAGAGTCTTAACTTTCTTTTCGATGAAACCACCCTTGATTTCAAGAGCGTCGTGGTCATCGGCAAAGTTCTTTAAGATCTTTGCTGGAGCAATTGGGTCTTCGTCAGAGAAGGCAACAGCAGTTGGGCCAACAAAAGTGCTCTTAAGATCTTCGTAGTCAGTACCTTCAACGGCACGGTCAAGAATCTTGTTCTTGATAACTGACATCTTAACACCGGCGTCACGAAGTTGCTTACGTAAATCAGTAACTTCAGCAACAGTTAAACCACGGTAGTCAACAACGATAGCTGATTCGGCATTGTTAAGTAATTCAACGGTTTTCTTAACAATTTCAGCCTTTTTAGCAATAGCTGCTTCACTCATGAATTTTCACCTCCTGCAATGTAGTTTGACCGGATTTATAAAAAAATCCCTATGACCGCAGACATAGAGAAGGAACTTAATTTCTTCCTCGGCAGGCTATATCATTAAGGCTTTCGCCACCTGAGTCTTAGGCAGAGTCATATTTAATCAACTTTAGTAGTATAACATCTTCGTTTTTTCTTGTAAAGGACAATTTAGCATTATTCATCAGGGACCAGGAATTATCCCCAAGCTCACCTTAGATTAGTTTTGTTGTACAATTAACTTACTAACTTACTTCAAGGAGTACCGATTTATGAAAGACTATGGTCTATTACTTGTTAACCTTGGCTCTCCCGCTGAGCCAACCACACCAGCAGTTAAGAACTATCTCCGTCAATTTCTCGGGGATCACAACGTTGTGGAAATGCCACCTGCACTTTGGAAACCGCTTTTAAATGGTATTATCCTTCCGATGCGGTCTTGGCGCTCCGCAACATTTTATCGCGATTGTTGGTTAAAAAACGGCTCTCCATTAATTGTTAATACTAAAAAACTAACTGCTAAGGTTCAGCAAATGCTTCCTGAGTGGTCAGTTAAAATGGCAATGACTTATGGCAAGCCAAGCATCAGCGACACCCTCCGACAAATGAAGCAGGAATGTAAATATATCATCGTTCTTTCCCTATTCCCGCATTTCACTAAGAGCACAACCCAATCCATTATTGAACAAGTCCAGGCTGTTGATCCAACTTTACCAATTATTGATCGGTTCGCTGACGATCCACGATACCTCACCGTTCTTAGCAAGCACATTCAAGAAGTTTGGGACAACGGAAATTACGACATGTTGATTATTTCTTATCATGGTATTCCCGTTTCAATGGTTAAGCACGGTGATCCATACCAGGATGAAACTGAACGAACTACAATCGAACTAAAAAAGCGGCTTACCATCCCCAAAAATCAAATTGAGATGGCTTACCAATCTAAATTCGGCCCAATGCCCTGGCTAAAACCTTATTTAAAAAACCGTCTACTCCAGTTAGTTCAACTTGGCAAGCGGAATATCTTAATCGTTGCTCCATCATTTGTTACTGATTGCTTAGAGACGATCGAAGAAAATTCAGTTCAAAACTACCAAGCATTCCGTGAAAATGGCGGTAATACTCTTGATGTTGTCTCATCTCTCAATGATGACTCCCGCTTTGCTGAATTTATTGCTGATCTCGCTAAGGAGCAACTAAATTAATGAAAAAGAAAAGCTTAGATGAAATCAACGGAAGCGTCAATGTCCCTACTGTCTATGAATCAGCATTTTGGCAAAAATTTCTTGCGTATAGCGGTCCAGGCGCGCTTGTTGCCGTTGGTTATATGGATCCTGGTAATTGGCTAACTTCACTGGCTGGTGGCGGACAGTATGGCTACACGTTGTTAAGCGTCCTCTTCGTGTCAATTATCGTTGCTATGATCATGCAGTCGCTTTCAATTCGCCTCGGTGTTGTTACAAGGACTGATCTAGCTCAAGCGATCGCTCAACGAGTCCCTAAACCAGTGCGAATTAGCTTATGGCTATTAAATGAGCTTGCCATGATGGCAACAGATTTAACTGGGGTAGTTGGAACTTCGATTGCTCTCTACCTTCTTTTCCACCTTCCGTTAATTGTCGGTATCTTCCTAACCGTTGCAGACGTCCTGATTGTGCTTGTCTTTTTACGCTTTGGAATTCGTCGGGTTGAATTTATTGTTCTGACAACAATTCTTGGCGTTGGCATAATCTTTACAATTGAAGTTTGCCGGGCACACCCGAGTTGGCTTGCAATCCTTAATGGCATTATTCCCCAATCAAAAATTATCACTAACCATTCAGAGCTGCTTATGAGCCTTGGAATCATTGGAGCAACAATTATGCCCCATAATATTTATCTCCACTCGGCGTTAGCACAAAGTCGGCGATACGATGAGCATGATCCAGCACAGGTTATTGAAACGCTTAAATTTGCTAACTGGGATTCAATCATTCACCTTATTGCTGCCCTGATTGTTAATGCCCTCCTTCTTATTCTTGGCGGAACCCTTTTCTTCCACACCGCAACATTAAATAGTTTGGCAGATGTCTTCTACGGACTGAAAAATCCTCACATTGTTGGTGCGCTATCTAGTTCCGTTATGAGCTGGTTATTCGGTTTTGCACTTCTAATCACAGGGTTAATTTCATCAATTACCAGTACTTTAGCTGGTCAAATCGTTATGGAAGGTTACATCAACATCCGTCTTCCGTTATGGAAACGCCGCTTACTTACCCGTTTTGTAACTCTAATTCCGATTGTTATCATCGGTTGTTTAATCCGCTTTAACGAGCAACAATTTGAACAATTAATCATTTATTCCCAAATAGTTCTCAGCATTGCACTCCCGTTTACCCTGTTCCCACTTGTTGCCATCACGAGTGATCAAAAATTAATGGGAAACCATGCTAGTCCTACTTGGCAAACAATTATTGAATATGCTCTTGTCCTCCTATTAACTGGCTTAAATATCACAGCATTGTTCTAAGGAGAAAGTAATGAAGAAAAAAACGTTAACATTAATTAGTGGGATCGTCTGTTGGTTACTATTTGGGATATTTCTAGTTGGTGTTATCCAGAATGCACACTGGATTAATCAAGTGGATCGTTTTGGTTATCAGTTAACCCAGCCCACTTCCCATTTAAAAACGCAAATCATGATTGCCCTAACATACTTTGGAGATCCAATCATTATTCAAGTTCTTCCCATTTTCCTTGCGCTCTACCTCTGGTGGCAAGACAGGTTCAACGAGAGCTTATGGTATGTACTTCTTCAATTTATTGGTTATTCACTAGTTATTTTGACTAAGTATAACGTTCTCCGTGCTCGTCCAAGTAATAAGCTTTTTCCGGCCAACGGTTATAGTTTTCCTAGTGGGCACACTTTCGCTACAGCAATCTTTGTTTTTACTCTACTTGCCGTGATTCTTCCTTACCTTCACTTTCAAGGAGCAAGAATTGGGGTAACCTTAATATTCTTCCTCTGGATTATTATAATTATGGTTACCCGGGTTTATCTCCGTGACCATTTTACAAGCGATGTCATTGGCGGCTTCTTACTGGCAAGTGGCTGGTGGCTAATTACCAAGGCGTTTCGTCACCAACTTTCCCAATGGCTAATCAAACCGATTACGAGAATTCAAAGGAGAAATTAAGACAAAAAAGAACTCAGAAGAAGAAACCTTCTCCTGAGTTCTTTTTAGGTCAGGGCGGTATGTGGGATTCGAACCCACGCGTGCCGGACCCACAAACCGGTGTGTTAACCAAACTTCACCAATACCGCCATAATGACTCCACAGAAAATAATATCACATATTGGTTCAGTAATACAATAAAAATCAAAAAGACTTTGTAATGGTTACTAATTTAGTATAAATTAGCACCATCCAAAGCCTTTTTAATCAGGAACATCATCATTTGCTGTTAAAAGAATTAATCAGTATTTTTAGTTACTTTTCTGCCTTTTTACTTACCTGATCACTTTCTGCCATTAATTTCTTAACTTCTGGAGTCCATGAATCTTTCCGAATTCTTACAAACCAGAATGGCAAAAGAATTAATACTGCACTAATAATTGCAACAATGATAAAGTCCTTAAGCGTTCCTACAGCGAACGTTGCAACTAGGGCAATAATAATGGTAGCAATTAAAATCAGTGCAACTAACCATGCTACAAAAGTATTACCAACCTTAAATGGTCGTTTCAAATTTGGCTGTTTAATCCGTAATTTAATGAACCCGATTGCCATAAAGATGTAAACAGCACAATAAAGAACAGTAGTAGCATTAACTAATTCCAAGAATGCCGAATTAATACCGGGAATTAGTAAGTAAACAAGTGCAAAGAAAGAAATGATTGATGCTTGAGTGATTAGAATAGCATGCGAATCACCAAAGCGATCTGTCTTCCAGAACTTAAACTTAGGAGGATACAATCCCTTCTGAGCACTTGAAATAATGGTCTTACCTGGACCTGATGCCCATGCAGATAATTGAACACTAACACCGATGAAAACTAAAATACTAAATACATTAGCAATCCATGATGGTAAGCCCAAGATTTTATCATATACGATAACTGGTTGCACAATGTTATTGAGATCAATTTTGCTTGACGAAACAACTGATGCTTCAAGGAACCCGTTAACGATGTTAAGGAAGAACATGAAGACTAATGTAACTAAAACACCAATTGGGTAGTAAGATACCTTTTTAATCCGCGTAATATAAACAGAGGACATTTCAATTCCCGTATAAATGAAGATAATTGGTGAGAAGAAAGTCAGTGACTTCATGTCTGTAGGATCTGGTAACAATTTACCAGCTGAGAAGTTACCTAGAATTGATGAAGGGTGAATTCCAGATTTAATAACTGCCCAAATTCCTAAAACAGTCATTATAACTAGTGGAATATAAATCCCAGCCCAAGCACCTATTTGACCAGTAATCTTCGCCATATCAAATTTCATGTTAAGGAAAGTAATTATCCAATACACAACTAAAATAACAATTAACGTAAAAATGTTGTTATTACCAAGACTTTCTCGGTTAATTGCAGTTGCTAAAAGCGGTGGCAAAGCTGAGGCAACCATAACCATCCCTGGGAACATTTGAACCCATAGTAACCAAGAAGTGGCAAAGCCATAACTTCCTCCTAAAGAGTTACTAACCCATAATTCTGGCCCACCTTTTTCAGGAAAGGCACTACCAAATTCACCGGCAATTAGGCAAATTGGCAAAGCGAATAGTAGACTAGCTACTCCCATATAGAAGAACATGGTCCATCCAGAACCAGCTACATCAGGGATATTACGAATACTTGCCGCCAAAGCAACCGTCATCCCAATAAAAGTTATGAGGCTAACCTTTGACGTTTTACTTTTCATACGATAAACTCCCCTCTAATAATTAAAGAATTTCATTTAGCTTCTTTTCCATTGACTTAGCGATACCTTTTGAGTAGAAGTCGAAGAGTTTAGTATCATTTAAGTAAGGTGTCATAATAGCAGCCCGTAACAATGTCACTGCGCCAACTTTATTCCACTCGTCTTCAGAAAAACCAATCCGCTTAATAAATGGAACTGGTGAATCACCATACGTATCTTTTCTAAAGATAGTATGAGATGTTATGAAGCGATTAGAATAAACATGGCTATCATAAATTGATGAGAAGTTAAACATCTTTTCGTTTAATTCGTTTGTCTTCTTTAGACTAGTTTCACCGTTAATCTTTAAAACCCAATCAACCATATTGAAGTCTGGGTTATCAAGAGGATATACGTCAACTTCCTTACCCTTAACATTAAACTTTAACTTCTTAAGGAAGTCACGGAAACGTTGAGCAGTTTCAATAGAAGAACCAATTAAACGACCATAGCCAGTTACATTAAGTGGCAATGTCCGGTGAGCAGCCCAAACAGCGGCAGCAGTAGCACCAGACTTCGAACCACCAATAATATAAGAACCAAGCATATCTGGAGCTTCAGCAGTTTTCTTTTCGAAAACATAAGGAGCAAAGTAAGAAATAACATTTCGCATGCTTTGGTACTTAATAGCAATTCCACCAGCTGAATATGGAACGTACCCCATCTTATGAGGGTCAATAGTTACTGATTCAGCATCCTTGATTGCTTTGAAACCACGATATACATGCTCAGAAATACGAACTGGGTAGTTGAAGACGTGGTGCTTCTTAAGCATATCTGCTAATTGATCGTATTCAACGAAATTGCCATTTTCATCCTTAAACAGTGCACGACCATAACCACCATAAGCAGCATCGACGTGAAGATAGAAGTAAACACCTTGCTTCTCCATTTCTTTACGGAACTTAACGATCCGATCAACTTCATCAACTTGACCTTCTTCAGTGGTTCCGACAACGGCAACTACTCCGAGAATTGGGGTCTTTTCGGCAGCTAACTTCTTAATCGTATCTTCTAGGATATCAATATTCATCCGAAAATCGCTCTTTACCGGAATTTGAATCATTTGATCAAGACCAACACCAGAAATATCAAGAGCTTTAAGCCAAGAATAGTGTTTAGTATATGGAACAATAAACTTCCCAAGTTTTTGAATATTCTTACCGCTTCGTGATGAATGAGCCTTAACAGCATTAATTTCATCTGGAGTAAGTGTTGCTAAAATCTTAAGAACCTTTTCAACTGACATGTTAAGAAGTTCCCAATCGCTTAAGCCTTTAACTTTATCAGGAACTACTTCCTTAAAGGCTAATGGCATTGACTTGAATTGCCGAGCATACCATAATCCTTCAAGATTAGCCATTGAACCATCATGAGTAATGTGACCCCAGCCATCTTTATAATCAAATAGCTTGGCAAAGTCTTCACCGACTTCCGATTCCATCTTTGAAGTAGCAACTGATGATTCCAACGCAACGTTATTACTGTTCCATAACATGGCATAACAATATGCTAGCATGGCTGGCATCAATGTATCAGAGTTCATTTGACCCCAATAACGACCAGCTGACATCCAAGGAATAGTACCTGGACGTAACCGTTGATCAAGTTCAGTTAACACTTCATGTTGACGACGCAATGAATCTTGATATTCTTTCTTTGTTTGATCACTGTCAGTAATTGCTGGAATATCTGAAGGAATATAATCTTTCCGCCAGCCTAAATGATTAGTGACTAATCGTTTTAATTCATCCATATAGACTGAGCCGTTTTCTGATTTATCACCAATAAATAGTGATTTATAATTCATATCTTCACTCATTAGTTATTCTCCTTCCAGAATAGCGATCTCTTAAAAGCGCTTTTAAATTTATAAAAATATAAAAATAATTATTTTCATATTTTTATGATAAACGATCTTAGTCGTTTTACCAAACAAAAAGCCATATTAATTTTATAAGTCATTAAAAATGAGCGAATAAATAACATAAGTAAAATAAAAAAGCATTATCAAGGCAATGTGTTAAGTCATTGCCTTGATAACGCAAAAAAGGATGGGATCATCTGATTCCATCCTTTTTATCTTCTAATTACTAAATTTAGAAGCTTTCCAAATCAAGTGTAACACTTGGTCCGAAAGTTGAAGCAATTGAAGCGTGTTGTACGTAAGTACCACGTACAGAAGCTGGACGTGCCTTCATAACAACATCTTCAATAGTCTTTAAGTTTTCAACTAACTTATCAGTGTCGAATGAAGCCTTACCAAATGGAACAGCAACATTACCATCACGGTCAGTCCGGTAAGTAACCTTACCAGCCTTAGATTCTTCAACCGCCTTAGCAACATCCATAGTAACTGTACCAGTCTTAGGGTTTGGCATTAAGCCCTTAGGTCCAAGAATCCGACCTAAACGACCAACAACTGGCATCATGTCTGGAGTTGCAATTGCAACGTCAAAGTCTAACCAACCGTCTTGGATCTTGTCAGCCAAGTCAGCGTCACCAACAAAGTCAGCACCAGCATCCTTAGCTGCCTTAGCATTGTCTCCCTTAGCGAAAACAATAACTGTTTGATCCTTACCAGTACCGTTTGGTAAAACAACGGCACCACGTAATTGTTGGTCAGCTTGCTTAGTATCAACGTTTAACTTAAATGCAACTTCAACAGTTGAGTCAAAGTTAGCGAAATCAATATCTTTTACTAATTGAACTGCGTCGTTAACAGCGTACTTCTTCTTGCTGTCAACCTTTTTAAGCGCATCTTGGTACTTCTTACCACGATTTTTAGCCATCTTGTGTTTTCCTCCTTGCAAATGTGGTCTAGCGGAGTTAATACCTCCCACGGGATGTACTACTTTTATAGTGCATCCGGCCTGCTTCTCAGCAATTAGTCTTCAACAGTGAAGCCCATGCTCCGTGCAGTACCTTCGATCATGCGCATAGCTGCTTCAACGTCAGCGGCGTTTAGATCTTGCATCTTAGTTTCGGCGATTTCCTTAACTTGAGCCTTGGTTACAGAAGCAACCTTGTTAGTGTTAGGTTCACCGGAACCGTGTTCAACACCAGCGGCCTTCTTCAATAAGACAGCAGCAGGTGGCGTCTTGGTAATGAAGTCGAATGAACGGTCCTCATATACAGTAATAACAACTGGGATCAACATTCCTTTTTGGTCTGCAGTCCGAGCGTTAAATTCCTTAGTGAAGCCCATAATATTAATACCTGCTTGCCCAAGTGCAGGACCTACTGGTGGAGCTGGTGTAGCAGCACCGGCAGGAATTTGCAACTTGACAACGTTAGCTACTTTCTTTGCCACGAGACAAAACCTCCTTAGTCCGTGTTGTGGTCATGATGAGGCAGTAAATTTACCTCTCCCACAGTATGTCGAATAGCATACTTAGGTAACTTACCACATTTATAATTAAAATTCAAGGTAAATAGTGTAAAAACAAGATTATAACGTGCTTATTAGAAGCTTGTTAAAACTGTAAATGCAGCACGGTCGAGAACAGTTCACCGCGACCGCCACAACATCTATCCTAATGCAATTAAGCTAAGATTCATAGCATCGTCATAACGTGCTTATCAGAAACTTGCTAGAGCTGTAAATGCAACACAGTCGAGAATAGTTCACCGCGACCGCCACCTCCGTCTAAATAGTCCAGACTTGATTGTAAACAATCATTGTCTGAACTTCCTTAGTACTCGGTGGCTAGTACGTCGCGGTTCACCCTCTTTTTTATTCCACCGTATCAATTTGGTCAAAGCCTAATTCAGCAGACGTTTCACGACCAAACATTTCAACGTTAACCTTTAGCTTCATCTTTTCATGGTCAACTTCTGTAACCTTACCAGTTAAGTCAGCAAATGGTCCGGCAATCACCTTAACACTATCACCAACGCTAACGTCAATATCGTGTTGAACCGTTTGAACGCCCATTCGCTTCATAATCCGGTCTACTTCTTCTGGAAGTAATGGAGTTGGCTTTGAACCACCACCGTGTGAACCTAAGAAACCAGTAACCCCTGGCGTATTCCGTGCAATATACCAGGCTTGGTCAGTCATAACCATTTCTACCAAGACGTAACCAGGGAATGTTTTTTCAACTACTTCCTTAGCTTGGCCATCCTTAACTTGACGAACCTCATCTTCGGGAACAACTACTCGAAAAATGTAATCTTGCATCCCCATTGATTGAGCACGTGATTCTAGGTTACTCTTAACCCGGTTTTCATAGCCTGAGTACGTATGTAAAACGTACCAGCGTTTTTCGTTTGATTCCACGATGAATCCTCCTTAATTAAAATTAACTCTCATTTTCAATTTCAAAATAAAAAACCTCGCGGATCCCCACGAAGCTTGTTGCATTTAGTATAACAAATCTCTTATGCTTTGACCACTGCTTAGACAAATAACTTCATCAAGAGTTGAATCAGCCAATCGAACAGTGCAAAGAATAAGACGAAGAAAAGCGTCAACGAAATAACAATGGTTGTATCACGCCGGTTTTCACGAGCGGTTGGCCAAACAACCAGTTTCATTTCGTGGTTTACGCTTTTAATAAAACGAAACAGATGCATAATTTCCTCCAGCTAACTAACGGGTTTCACGGTGAAGAGTATATTCACCACAATGTTTACAAAACTTCTTTAATTCTAATCGTTCTTGTCGTTGAGGATTAGCGGTAATTGTATAGTTATGAGCACCGCACTTCGTACATTCCAGCGCAACTTTCTTTTGGGACATACTTTCACCTCCACACATAACTAAGATTAGCATGTTCCTTCTACTAAAACAAGTCTTTGCGTTATGTCGTTATCAATTGTTATCGAAAGCGACTAAGGGTCTCAAAATTATGTTTTTTATACCTGAGGGTTAGAAAAAGGCCGATAAAATTACCAGCCTCGTTCTTAACTTATCGATATTTGACTCAATCACTCGCCCGCTAAAATCTTGATTAATTTTGTTCTGGTTCGTGAAAGAGCACTCTGAACCTGTCGCTTGCTACATTGAAGTTTTCGGCATACATATTCAACCGATTTACCAGTAACAGTCAGTGCTAAAACATCTCGTTCAAATGACGAACTAATCCTAGCGATCTCCTTAATACTCTTATGACAGTAGACAATGTCTTCTAGTAAGACTTTTCCACCAAGCATTGTCTCACTATCACTTTCTCCTAAAGAATCTAGTTGATCAACCGGGATCCGTTTGTCTGCTTGCCTAGCACGATATAAATCAAGGAGACGATTGATCAAGCTCTGCTTATAAAAACCACTAAATTGATTAATATCTTCGCCGCTATATGAATAAATAACTTTTAGCAGGACAAGTTGCGCCTCTTGCTCCCAATCTTCAAACTCTAAATCAGCAATATAAAATTTCTGCCAAAGTCGTTTAACAAGTGAAGAGTAACAATTAAATAATGCCATAAATTGATCCTCGTTGCCGACTTGTGCCTGAGTGAGTAATTCGAGATTAGCTGAATGATTTCTTATCATTGTTTCACCTTAATTTTATTAAGGATCACCTTTCTTGAATTTGGCTCCTTCACCCATTCATTAATTGCCTGGTCGAGGGGGTCTCATTCCCATCGTCAGGAAGATTCTAATTCCTAGTACCGGTTCCTTATACTAAGTTTCTTAATCTTGGTGACTAATGCCTGAAAATAATCTACCAAACTTTTATTAGTTTGAATAGCACTTTCTTGTGATCTGGTGAACAACTATTCAAATGATAGTTAATCAACAACTTTTTTTGCATAAAAATTTGCTTCTCTAGAATGAACATTGCCACCATAATCGTCTTTTAATGCGACAAGTGTTTTAATATACTAATTATTTGTTGTTATAGGATATTTTATAATTTAAAAAATTTCTACTTTTCAAATTCTGGCTTAAGCACGTAAGGTGAATTATGCTATTCTTACCTATAATTTCATCTAAATAATTAAATCCTCCCTTCTGCTTTGAACAACCAGAAAGGAGGATTCATTTTTCTATAATGGATGACGTGAATTAAATCCTTGGTAGATTAACAGACTCGCCGCCACACTTGCATTAAGACTTTGAACGTGACCAATCATTGGAATAGTAAGCATCTCATCACAGTTCTTCTTCAATAATGAGGAAATTCCCTTTCCTTCATTACCGATAACTAATGCTACCGCTCCCTTTGCATTCCAGCGCCGGTAATCGGTTCCCTTCATATCGGTTCCAAATAACCAAACTCCCCGGTCCTTCAATTCTTGAGCAGTTTGAACCAGGTTAGTAACTCGGGCAACCGGAACGTGTTCAATTGCTCCGGTAGACGTTTTAGCGACAACCGAAGTTAACCCCACAGCGCGGCGCCGGGGAATAATAATTCCATGAACTCCGGCTGCATCGGCTGTCCGAATAATTGAGCCAAGGTTATGCGGATCCTCTAATTCATCAAGAATCAGGAAAAATGGATCTTCATCATGTTTAGCAGCATTTTCAAACAGGTCATCAATCGTTGCATAGTGGTATGCAGCAACCGCCAAGGCTACTCCCTGGTGATTTTGGTGATCACTCATCTGATCAAGTTTGGTCTTTGGGACATTTGAAATTACTAACCGCTTTTCCTTTGCTAATTTAATAATTTGTGAAATCGCATCAGACTTTAAGCCTGATTGGATAAAGACCTTATTAATTTCTTGATCGGACTTCAATGCCATCACTGCTGGATGACGGCCAATAATAAAATCATTGCTTTCAGTTTTCATGCTTCGTTCTCCCTGCTTCAACTTGCTGAATGCACCACTCTGCTAACTCTTCGATGCGATCTTGTTTCCCTGCTAATTGCAGGTAGCCCATCATTGCTTCAAAGCCAGTCGATATCCGATAAGTTAACACAGAGGTATGTTTTGCGTGCGTATGACTGTTAGCGTTTCGTCCACGTTTAAAATAACTCCACTCATCCTCAGTTAGAATATCATCCTGCTTCATCAGATCAATCAATGCTGCTTGCGCTTTTGCGGAGACATAATGAGTTGCGATGTGCTGAAGTTTAGTCGGCTTTGCTAGTCCCTGACTCAAAAGATGCTGACGGATAAATACTTCGTAAACGGCATCCCCCAAGTAAGCAAGGGCAATTCCGTTTAATTGTCGATAATCTGCTTGTTCCATTAATTCCCTTCCTGTCTACTTCTTTACTCGCTTGAACCGCGTTCCTTGTGGCGTATCTTCAAGAATAATTCCCTGGGCCTTTAATTCATCACGAATTTGGTCACTCCTGGTAAAGTCCTTATTCTTCCGCGCTTCATTTCGCTCATCAATCAACGCTTGGATGTGTTCATCATTAAGTTCATTATCACTTGATGCTAACTTCACACCAAAAATACTAACTAATTCAGCAATTAGCTTCTTCATTTCGGTTAGTGCAGCCGCCTTAACCGCTTCTTGTTGAGCATACACATTGGCAAACTTAACTAGTTCATAAACAACGGTAATCCCATTTTGGACATTAATGTCGTCATCCATTGCTTCCGTAAATGATTGCTTAAAATCAGCTAATTTTTGGGTAACCACTGGATCAGCGCCATCTTGGGCATCCTTTTGGCGATAAGTTAAATTATCAAATGCTGTTTGGATACGTTCCAGATTATTCTGAGCGTCAATTAGATTATCCTCGCTGTATTGAATTGGTCGCCGATATTGAGTAGTTGCCATAAAGAACCGCAATACTTGAGGATCAACCTGCTTAATGATGTCATGAACAGTAATGAAGTTATGCAATGACTTGCTCATCTTCTCATTGTCTTTGCCGATAGTAACAAAGCCATTATGCATCCAGTAACGGACAAATTTCTGCCCAGTTTCTGCTTCACTTTGAGCAATTTCGTTTTCATGGTGGGGGAATTCTAGATCCTGACCACCGCCATGAATATCAATCGTCTTTCCCAAGTACTTAGTCGACATCACTGAGCATTCAATATGCCAGCCTGGTCGGCCCTTTCCCCATGGCGAATCCCAGTTAATTTCTCCCGGCTTAGCAGCTTTCCAAAGGGCAAAATCCATTGGATCCTCTTTTTTATTAACTTCATCGGCACTAACATGTTCACTTGCACCAACTTCAAGATCATCAATTGATTGACCTGATAATTGACCATAGTTCTTGAATTTTCGGGCACGATAATAAACATCCCCGTCTTTTTCGTATGCATAGCCCTTATCAATCAACCCCTGAATAAATTTGATGATTTCAGGAATATTTTCGGTTGCTCGCGGGTGCATTGTCGCTGGTTCGATATTAATCGCCTTAGTATCTTCCATAAATGCTTGAATGTATTTATCTGCTAATTGGGAAACTGTGATTCCTTGCTCATGAGCAGCCTTGATCATCTTATCATCAACGTCGGTAAAGTTAGAAACATAGTTCACCTTATACCCCTTAAATTCAAGGTAGCGCCGCACTGTATCAAAGGCAATTGCTGAACGCGCGTTACCAATATGGATATAGTTATACACCGTTGGGCCACAGACATACATGTTAACAACTCCTGGGGTTTGCGGTTTAAATTCTTCTTGTTTACGAGTCAATGTATTATAAATTGTTAGCATGACTGTCTGCTCCTTTCATATCTATACCCATAATACTAACATATCTAGTTAAATGACTGATACCTGTCCTAATAAAAAAAGCTAACTGCTCAATAATCCTGGTTAGTTAGCTTAATTTCCCTTTACGTACAGTAGCTTACTATTCTTTTTATCTAAAGTTTAACCCCTTGAATTCCATTATCATAGGTCCACTGCTTTAACTCTTCCATATCACCACTAAAATAGAATTCTGAAATTAATTGATTCCACTTTGGCCACTGATCAAGTGGAACATTAATCAATCCCGCACCACTATTAATCATTATTTTATTAGCAGCTAAAGTTGCCGTTCGTTTATTTCCATCCCAAAAGATCTGATTCCGCATTAAGTGGTACATTAACGTTAATGCTTTATCAGTATTTGTTCTGGTTTTATCTGAAATTAATTGATTCAAAAACAATTCTTCTTGCTCTTGATTAACCAGCGGAGGAAGATACTCACCCTTCATCGTGCTAACTGCACCATTTCCAGTCCGTAGCTCTCCTGGAGCCAACGATTCGTTCAGGGCAACAATTTTATTAGCCTCTTTAAGGAAATCAAGATTAAGCTCCTCATCAGAATTAATAGTATATTGCCATCCCCTCTTCAATTGAACAATGATATTAATATCGTCAATTGAAACACCATCAACTCCTAGACCATCAATGATTGTTTGTGTCTGTGACAAGGTTGTTGTTAAGCCCTCAAATCGAGAATTAACATAAACCAATCGCGTCAAATTGCTCCTAGCTAAACGCTTATTTTGCTCAACAGTTAAATGATATTTATTTCTTAGCATGAAAATATTCTCTTCAATATTCTTCAAATTATGTAAAATTATCAAACTATAATTAAAAATTGGTGAACTACTCAATCATATATAATTCTTTTACACCAACGATTATACTATAATTTACTCAATAAAATAAGGCGAGCCATCATGTCTTAAAATTTTCCAATAACTTACCTCAAAAGTTTTTTTACTTAATAGTCACAATTTCTTCACATTCTCCTGGTAGTATATAAAGCGTAGTAAAGATATAACCTTTACTACTAATGAAACCTATTATTTTTCAATTACTCCTCCCAATAGTAACCGAAAAAATAATTAATACGAGGATACCCCAAGTCCTCGTAATACTCCTCAAGAGATAGCTTTTTTCTAGGCTATCTCTTTTTGGATCATAAAAAGCGGGAACGGCTAAGCTTTAGCTGTTCTCGCTTTTAGTTTTTAAGATGGTTAACAACTCCTACTGCGACTGAGTCTAAACGCGTTCAGCCTAAGCTCCCTCAAGATAACGACCTCTCTCCGCAGTAGCTGACTGAACTTTATATTCATAAAGTTCTAGTCATCCTTGCTAGGGTTCACAAACGAAAACAAGTTTTCTGGTTCACCGCTTAGGCGCTAGTCGCCTTCGTCGAGAGAAATCGTTATCATCTGGGAGCTCTTTACGGCTTCACGCTCTAACTAAAACAATCCCTTTATCCTACCCTGAGCGTCGATGGACATGTTGACGGCAGCGGGAGTTTTGGAAAGGCCAGGCATGGTCATCATGTTACCTGAAAGGGCAACGATAAAGCCGGCACCGAGCTTAGGAACGAATTCCCGAATATGGAAAGTAAAGTCTGTTGGTGCTCCAAGCTGAGTTTGATCATCAGTAAAGGAGTATTGGGTCTTAGCAATGCAGACGGGAAGATCATTCCAACCTAACTTGGCAAACTGCTTCAATTGTTTCTTTGCCTTTTTGCTAAACGAAACCTCCTTAGCTCCGTAAATCGTTTTGGCAATCGTATTAACCTTTTCCTCAATCGAGTCACTAGAATCATAAAGAGGCTTGAAGTCACTCTTTTGGTCAGCCAAGCGAACAACTTCCTTGGCAAGAGCTTGGGTTCCCTTACCGCCCTTAGCCCAACTATCAGCGACTACAACGTTAACCCCGAGGCGCTTACAATTGTCTTCAATAAACTTGACTTCAGCATCAGTATCATTGATGAAATGGTTAATGGCAACTACTACTGGTAAGCCATAACGTTGCATGTTCTTAATATGACGGTTCAGGTTCACAATTCCCTTTTCTAGTGCTGATAATTGTTCTTCCTTAATTTCGTCTAAACTAGCGCCACCATTATATTCAAGTGCCCGAACCGTAGCAACAATGACAATTGCATCAGGGTTCTTTCCTAAGACCGGTCGTTTAATGTCAAGGAACTTTTCGGCCCCCAGGTCAGCGCCAAATCCAGCTTCTGTAACAGTGTAATCTGCTAATTTCAATGCCGTTTGGGTAGCTAAAATACTGTTGCATCCATGGGCAATATTGGCAAACGGGCCACCATGAACAATCGCTGGAGTGTGGTCAAGGGTTTGTACAAGGTTAGGCTTAATAGCGTCCTTTAGAAGAATTGTAATCGCATCTTCAAAGCCAAGTTGGCCTACAGTTACTGGTTCCCGATCATAAGTGTAACCAACAACAATTCGGCTAATCCGCTTCTTGAGGTCCATTAAGTCAGTAGAAAGGCACAAAATCGCCATTAATTCTGAAGCAGCAGTAATATCAAAGCCGGTTTGCCGCGGAACTCCCTGCATAATTCCACCAAGACCAGTAATAACATTCCGTAGCGCCCGATCATTAACGTCTTCTACCCGTTTCCAAATAATCCGGCGTGGATCGAGGTTTAATTCATTTCCCCGCATTACATAGTTATCAATTAAAGCTGCTAATGTGTTGTTAGCGCTAGTTAGTGCATGAAGGTCACCAGTGAAGTGCAGGTTAATGTCTTCCATTGGGATTACTTGGCTGTAACCCCCACCGGTTGCTCCACCTTTGATTCCGAACACGGGCCCCATCGAAGGTTCCCGCATTGCAATAATTGTTTGGTGATTCAATTGGTTTAAGGCATCCCCTAAGCCAACCAAGACAGTTGATTTTCCCTCACCGGCTGGAGTCGGATTGATTGAAGTCACAAGAACTAGCTTATGCTTCTTTCCTGGTTTTTTGGCAACTGGTAATGAAATTTTAGCCTTGTACTTCCCGTATTGTTCAATCTGGTCATCATCAAGACCAATTGATTCAGCAATCTTATTAATCGGTTCGAGTGTGGCTTGGTCAGCAATTTCTATATCTGTCATTTCAATCCGCTCCAATCTTAAATACGAACTTTAGCTAAAAAAACACCGTTAAAGTTAGGAATTAACTTCTACGGTGTCTAGGATAAAAGATTCTCAGTCATTTGTAAACAACTATTTAGACTCTTTATCAGATTTTGCTGATTTTTTGTCGTCTTTTGCAGATTCACTATTCTTTTCGTTGATCCCCCGACGTGAATGGAGTGGCCGAGCAAAGATCATCCGTCCTGCATCGGTTTGCAATGCACTAGTGACCTCTACCTCAATCCGCTCATTCATAAAGTAACGGCCATCTTCAACGACAACCATGGTTCCATCATCAAGGTACGCAACCCCTTGTTGACGTTCAGTCCCGTTCTTAACAACAACAACATTGAGCGTTTCGCCAGGAATTACTCGTGGTCGCAATGATTTGGCAAGATTATTAATATTCAGAACTTGGACGTTTTGGAATTGGATAACCTTATTCAAATTATAGTCGTTAGTAACGATGACCCCGTTAACCTTTTTAGCTAACGCAATCAATTTACTATCAACTTCTGGAATATCTTCAAAGTCGCCATCATACATTTCAATTGGCACAACCTTTTCTTTCCGTAATTTGTTTAGGATATCTAATCCTCGTCGTCCCCGCACTCGCTTAATACTTTCACCAGAATCGGCAATGTATTGAAGTTCGTAAAGGACGAAATTAGGAACAAGCAACGTTCCTTCCAGAAAACCAGTCTTTACCAGATCATAAATTCGGCCATCAATTAAAATGTTCGTATCTAAGATCTTGTAATGGTGGTAATTTTCATCCTTTTGATCAATTACTTCGGTATTCGGATTTTTCGGCCGAATTCGGTGACCAGAAAGTAAGTTCTTCCAGTCGTCAAGACGGGTTGTTCCAATCCGGTAACCAAAATAACTAAAGATAATCATTAACAAGATCGGTAAAACATTATTAACAACTGGAATTCCTGTTCGCCAAAGCGGAATCGAAATTAACACCGCAAGAACTAGCCCAACAATTGTCAGTAACGTGCCAAAAAACAAGTAGACTGGGCTTAAGCTTGTCAGACTCTTTTCAATCCGTGCAACTAACTGTTCAGTTGGTTTGGCAAGTGGTAATGAAAGGAGAAAGAAAATCAAAGCACCAATAACGATATCCATAAAGACCAATAAGGCGCTATTTAAATGAAAATTAACTAAGTCCCAAAATAATGGCAAATAATAAAAACCAATTGCGGCACCAACAATAACGTATATCAACCGAATAATTCGTTTTCGCATATTACATCCCTCCTTTATAAATTAACCTAATGCAAGACGCAATGCCTGACGGAGGGTGGTTACCCCAACAACCTCGATTCCGGTTGGTGCTTGCCACCCTTTCAAATTATTCTTTGGAACAAAGATCCGTTTAAAGCCTAGTTTTTGTGCCTCAGCAACACGCTGTTCAATCCGGTTAACCCGCCGAATTTCGCCAGTTAAGCCGACTTCCCCGACAAATGCATCTGTTGCTTGCGTTCCCCTATCCCGGTAACTTGAGGCAATACTAATCGCAATTGCCAGATCAATTGCCGGCTCATCTAATTTTACACCACCAGCAGCCTTCAGGTAGGCATCCTGATTTTGGAGCATCAAGTTAGCGCGCTTTTCAAGAACCGCCATTATTAATGATACCCGATTTCTGTTCAAACCAGTAGCAGTTCGCTGAGCATTTCCATAAACAGTTGGCGTCACCAGTGCCTGAATTTCAACTAGAATTGGTCGCGTCCCCTCTAATGATACAACGACAGCCGAACCAGTGGCATCTTTTAACCGTTCTTCAAGAAAGATTTCTGAAGGATTTTTTACCTCTGATAAACCATTCGTATGCATCTCAAAAATTCCCAGTTCATTGGTTGACCCAAAACGGTTTTTAACTGATCGCAAAATCCGATATGTGTGATGAAGATCTCCTTCAAAGTAAAGGACAGTATCAACCATGTGTTCCAAAATCTTTGGTCCGGCAATTGCCCCGCCTTTAGTAACGTGACCAACAACAAAGATCGTAATATTATTACTCTTCGCAATTTGCATTAACTGGGCGGTTACTTCACGAATCTGTGAGACACTCCCGATCGCTGAAGTAACATCCGTTGCCTGCATCGTCTGAACAGAATCAATTACCACGTATTCTGGTTTTAATTCACGAATCGTGTCCTTGATGCTGTCCATATTAGTTTCTGGGTAAATATAAAAATCATCTGCTGCCACGTCAAGCCGCTCTGCCCGCATTTTGATTTGAGTAGCACTTTCTTCTCCAGAAACGTAAAGAACCCGGTGATGTTCACTTGATAATTGTCCAGAAACCTGCAGGAGCAACGTTGATTTCCCAATACCGGGATCCCCACCAATTAAGATTAACGAGCCCGGAACAATTCCGCCACCAAGGGCCCGGTTTAATTCGTTCAGTTTGGTTTTTACCCGTGGCGTTTCGTGACTATTAATTTCACCGATTTTCTGTGGCTTAGCAACCAAACCAGTTAAAGTCGTGGTTGGTCGTTTCGTTGCTGCACTAGAACCTGAAGATTGGATTTGCTCTTCAACTAAGGTATTCCATTCACCACAGTTAGGACACCTTCCTAGATACCGTGGTGAATTATATCCACAATTCTGACAAACATATTGGGTTTTAACTCTGGCCATTCATGCCATCCTTTCATTACCTAAACTTACTTACTAACAACGATCCTGAAATAAAAGTGCGCCCTACCAATTACTTTTAAAAGAACTATTGGACCGTTCCACCAGCGAAAATATGGGTGTTTTGAGAGAAATTTACCCAAAATTATTCCGATTTTATTCAAGATTTGCTATATTACTTTTTGGTTGAACCGAAGCCACCAGTCCGCTGTGCGATTGGTTGTTTCTCGTCATCAGCGACAAGGAATGGCATAAAGATTCCTTGGCAAATTCGTTCACCCTTTTTAATATGATAATCCGTTAATCCATAGTTAATGAGTTGGAAGAAAATCTCGCCTTCATTACTATCATTATCATAATAATCAGCATCCACAATCCCAACACCATTCGGAAGGATTAATCGACGCTTTAGCGGACCACTAGACCGGTTAGCTAATAGCAAGAATTCATCATCCTGCATGTAAGCCTTAATCCCGGTTGGAACTAGATATGGTTTAAGACATTGATCAGCGTGTTTAAGTTCATCGGAGGTTAGCTTTGATTGCTGATGAACTTTCCACAGGGTCTTTAAGAAGTTCCCTTTCCAAATTGAAGGAAGAACAAAATCTTCCGCAGCTTCAAAGTCATATCCAGCTGCATTGGCAGTTTGCCGACTTGGTAAATGAAGCCCCTGATCCTGCTTGCTTGAAACAATCTTAAATCCGCGTTTCATTTATATCACCTAATCCTTTTTATAAACTATCTACTTATTATAAAATAGATATAGGATTTATGGTATTGCTTTACACTGAATAGATTTAGAATGGATGTGATCAAATGGATTACAAGGTTGAAGAAAACCGAATTATCGCTAGTGATGACCAACAACCGTTCGTCGGCGAAATAAGCTTTCCAAAAGTAACGGGGGTACCTGACCGCGTCGTTGTTGAGCGGGTCTTTGTTCACCCCGATTATCGTGGCCAAGGGATTGCGGCAGAATTGGTTCGTCAATTCGTTAAGTACGCCACTACCCATCAACTAACAGTAAAATTAATGTGTCCTTATGCTGTAAAGCAGTTTCAGATACATCCCGAATACCAACAATTACTATTACCTGAAGATCGTTTCTAAGGAGGAAACTCATGAATCAAGATGAGCTAAAACAACAAGTTGGCCGTGAAGCAGTTAAGTACATCCGTCCAGGGATGGTTGTCGGTCTAGGAACAGGGACAACCGTTCACTGCCTGGTGGAAGCGCTCGGTGAGCATGTTAAGAATGGTGATTTAACTGACGTTGTTTGTGTTACAACCTCAAACAGAACTACTCGCCAAGCTCAAAGTCTTGGAATTAAGGTTGAAGAAATTGACGATGTTGATCATATTGACCTTACTATTGATGGGGCTGATGAGATCAGTGACGATTTCCAAGGAATTAAGGGTGGCGGTGGCGCTCTTTTATGGGAAAAGATTGTCTCTAACTATTCTGACCACGTAATGTGGATTGTTGATGAATCAAAATTAGTTCACCATTTAGGGGCATTCCCGTTGCCAGTTGAAGTTACCCCATATGGTAGTCAACACCTCTTTACTAAGTTAGCTCGGCGTGGCTACAACCCAACATGGCGGATGCTTCCCGATAACAGTGACAAGTTCCGGACACACCAACGAAACTTCATTATTGATCTACACCTTGAAGATATTAATGACCCGTTTGCCCTTCATGAAGAATTGATCGGGATGGTTGGTTTAATTGAAGACGGATTATTCTTAAACCAAGTTAATGACATTCTTGTTGGTACCCAAGACGGACCAAAATTTCTCCATGCCCGTCCATAATCTAAGAACGTAAAAAATAGAAGCTGAAAATTAACTTTCTTGGAGGGACGGTTGACTAACCTAGAACGACGAATGATGATAAATTCATCAGAGTCGTTCGTAACCAAATAGGCTTGCTCCGCTGCGTTAGGCTCGAGTCCCTCAATTACGATACGAAGTGAGCCTATTTGGATTTCCGCGATTAGACTCTATAAGTTCAAAAAACATTAGTTACAGAGAAAGACCTGGAAAAAACGAAACGTTTTTTCCAGGTCTTTTTCTTCTCTCTAATTTTCCTTAGCCCCATAATCAAGGATTAGCTCCCATAACTTTTCTTTGGCAGGGGAAAGGATCTCATTACGGCGTGCGACTAGTGAAAGATGAAATACTGGTTGTTGCGGATCAACCAAGGCTAAATTAACCAGTCGATCGTTAGGAGTAATCGCCAATTCAGTTAAAAATGAAACCCCTAAATTCTCGGCTACCAGATTCTTGATAATATGGATATCATTCGTTCGGTAAATAACTTTAGGACGTATATGTGCGAGCCGACACATTTTACGAAAGGCTTTTTCATGAATAAAATCGGTATCTGGCAAAATAAAGGACTGGCCCTTAAGATCAGCAAATTGTAAATTCTGCTTCTCTGCCAATTGATGATCCCGACTCATAATTATGTGGAATGGATACTGGGCAAACTCCTTAACCGACAGTTCTGGTTGTTGAAGAGGACTAGCAGACCCCAAAAGCGCCATATCCAATTCTCCTCGCAGTAACATCTGGAGCAAATTCTCCGATCCTTCTTCGGTAACCTCCAACTTGTCAATTAAATTAGACCGAAGTAACCGCGGAGTAAGCGGCGGAAAGTAGTAGTTACCAATAATTGGCGGCAAGCCAAAGCGGATCTTATTTAACTTAGCATGTTCGATTTCACGACGCGCAATTGCTAATTCGCGGAGAACCGCTCGAACGTGTTGAGCATATTGCTGACCGATCTTAGTAACGGTTATTTGATGATGGACGTGATCACGAATAAAAAAGGTTGTTCCGTACTCTTCTTCTAACCGGTTAATCGCCATTGTAATTGTTGGTTGACTAACCTGAAAAAGATCGGCAACTACCGAAAAATTTTTATCTTTAACAAGTTCAATAAAATATTCTAAATCCCTAATTTTCATTTTTGCCCTCAAGAATAGATTGTTGTCTTTAGTGTATCAATTTTATTTATAGGATAGCACAGATTTGACTATACGCTAATCCGCTTCATATCATTGCACTATCAATAATAAATTAAAGGAGATCCTTTACAATGACAGACGCAATGTCAATTCTCAATAATCCCTTTAAAAACAAGGGAACTGCATTTACATTAGATGAACGAAAGAAGTTAGGACTAGTTGGAACTTTACCCCCTCGAGTAAAGACAATTGAAGAACAAGAAACTGATACCTATGCCCTCTACCAAAGCAAAACTTCGCGAATTGAAAAGCGTCACTTTTTAATGGAAGTGTTCAATGCTAACCGAACACTTTTCTTCTATTTAATGAAAAAGCACATTACCGAAATGATGCCAATTGTTTATGATCCGGTCATCGCTGAAGCAATTGAAAAGTATAACGAACGATATCTCCGTCCCCAAGACGCTGTTTACCTCTCCGTTAAGCACCCAGAAGACATCGAGCAAAGCCTCAAAAATGTTAGTGCTGATCGGGACATCCGCCTAATTGTTGTTACCGATTCTCAAGGGATCTTAGGGATTGGTGACTGGGGTGTTGACGGGGTTGACATTGCTGTCGGTAAGTTAATGGTTTATACCGCTGCCGCTGGGGTTGATCCTTCCCAAGTTCTGCCAATTTCAATTGATGCGGGAACCGATAACGAAACATTACTCAATGATCCAAACTACCTTGGTGAACGGCACCACCGAATTACTGGTCAAGAATACTTTGACTTTATTGACCAGTTCGTTGAAACAGTTGAAAAGCTATACCCAAAGAGCTTGCTGCATTTTGAAGACTTTGGTCGGGGAACGGCAGCTAGAATTCTGGATAAGTACCATGACAAGATTTTAACCTTCAACGATGATATTCAGGGAACTGGGATTATTGCCTTAGCAGGTGTTCTTGGTGCATTGAACATTTCTAAAGAAAAATTAGCTGACCAAAAGTTCTTAACATTCGGTGCCGGAAGTGCCGGGATGGGGATTGCCAAGATGCTGTTTGATGAACTAGTTCGTCAGGGGATGGATCCTGCCGAAGCCAAGAAGCACTTCTACCTCGTTGATAAGCAAGGATTATTGTTTGACGATACTGAAGGACTTACGCCAAAGCAAAAGCCATTCACCCGGAAGCGGAGTGAATTTAAGAATGCCGATGAACTAACTAACTTGTCCGCAGTGGTGAAGGCAATTCACCCGACTGTTATGATCGGAACTTCTACTCAACCAGGAACCTTCACTGAAGAGATTGTCAAAGAAATGGCAGCCCATACCGAACGCCCAATTATCTTCCCACTCTCAAACCCTACTAAGTTAGCAGAAGCTAAAGCAGCGGACTTATTGAAGTGGACTGATGGTCGCGCATTGGTTGCCACTGGGATCCCGGTTGATGATATTGAATACAACGGAACTACTTATAACATTGGTCAAGCAAATAATGCCTTGATCTATCCCGGAGTTGGTTTTGGTGCAATTGCAACAGAAGCAAGCCAAATCAATAATACAATGCTTGCAGCGGCAGCCCATTCACTTGTTGGTCTAGTTGATCCGAACAAACCTGGTGCCGCAGTTCTTCCACCAGTTAGAGACATGGCAAAGTTCTCCAAGACGGTTGCCATTGCGGTTGCTCAATCTGCCATTGACCAAGGCTTCTCTGCAGCAAAGGACGCCAAAAAAGCGGTCGAAAAAATGACCTGGGAAGCAAAATATTAACATTATTGACGACGATCAAGTAAAGTTACTTGGTCGCCTTTTTCTTGAGGAACCACTATAATAGTAAGTAACTATTTTAAGGAGTGTGACCAATTGTGAGTTTTGAAATTGATAATTCCGCAATTAATTATTTTCACGAAGATTATGATCAACGGAAAGAATCCGCTGTCCTAGAAAATGCTGTTACCAAAAATGGAGTTAATGCCGCAAGCTTCAACTGGCACTCAATTGCTGATAACGCACCCCACTTTTCAATTGATTTAAAAACTGGTGATGTTGCAGACCAAAAGCAATCAGGACGTTGCTGGATGTTTGCTGCCCTGAACACGATGCGTCATGACATGCAACATAAGTTTAACTTACCTGATAACTTTGAACTTTCTCAATCCTACCAATTCTTCTGGGATAAGTTCGAAAAGGCTAACTACTTCTACGAAAATGTGATTAAGACCGCTAAGTTACCAACTGACGATCGCAAAGTAGCTTGGTTAATGGCTGCCCCACAATCTGACGGGGGTCAATGGGATATGCTCTGCGCTCTCATTGAAAAATATGGGGTCATGCCTAAATCAGCAATGCCGGAATCATTTAACTCTAATCGTTCTAACGGAATTAATAACCTCTTAAACAATAAGTTGCGTCATGATGCCGTGATCTTACGAAAGATGGTTAATGATGAACAAGCTAGCGAAAATGACCTCAATATTAAGCGGAAAGAAATGTTAAATGACGTTTACCGGATGCTTGCATATGCTTTTGGTGAACCAGCAAGTCACTTTGACTTTGAATACCGGACAAAGAAGGATAACGAATTTCACCGGGATGAAAACATTACCCCACAAGAATTTTTCAAGAAGTATGTCGGTTGGAACCTTGAAGACTATATTTCTATTATCCAGGCTCCAACTGCTGACAAGGAATACTACAAGACCTATACGATTGATATGTTAGGTAATGTTGTCGGTGGTCGGCAAATTAAGCACTTAAACTTACCAATGGACGAATTTAAGAAGCTGGCGATCGATCAACTTAAGGCTGGTGAAAGTGTTTGGTTCGGTTCTGACGTTGTTAAATATTCAGAGACCAAGCTTGGGATCATGGCTCTCAACACTTACGACTACGCTAAGTTGTTTGACACTGACCTAGAAATGACAAAGGCCCAAGCGCTGGACTACGGTCAAAGCATGATGGATCACGCAATGGTTCTCACGGGTGTCGACCTGGTTAACGATAAGCCAACCAAGTGGAAGGTCGAAAATTCCTGGGGACCAAAAGTTGGTACCAAGGGTTACTTTGTCATGAGTGACGACTGGATGGACAAATACTGCTACCAAATCGTCGTTAACAAGAAGTACCTTAGCGACAAATTGAAGAAGGCCCAAGCTCAAGAACCAATCGTCCTCAAGCCTTGGGATCCAATGGGAACGTTGGCATAGGAAAGAGAGTGCGAGCCCGTTAAGACCTTCCGGTGGCTAACGATTTCTCCAACGAACGGCGCCTTGCCGTCGGAGTCGGAGGTCGTTAGCTCGAGGAAGGTTAGGGTGAGCAGATCTCGGCTATGTTGTCCAGAATTGTTATCTTGAGGGAGCTTAGGCTAACACGTTTTGACTCTGTTGCAGTAGAACGCCCCAAATCAATCAAAATCCCCCTAGTATTCAGGTAATTTCCTGAGTATTAGGGGGATTTCTCATTTTATATCATTATTATCTAGTCTTTCTTAAGCTGATGTTCTAGGCATTATAGTCGAGAGCTGCTCGCTGTGACCTTCCTCGAGCTGATGTTCTACTTCCACATAGTCTAAACAGACTAAGCTAAGCAGTGGAGTTTGAGATTGACGAATCTCAAATTTCACTGCTTTTTTTGTTAAAGTA